>NZ_JBZNBU010000346.1:0-10161 GCF_058530065.1 Waterburya sp.
ATTGTGTTCTCTACTCTTTTCAGTAGAAAAAGCGATCGCAATTTTCTATGGATTTACTACTTATCACCCCATAGTCATAAAAGAGGGATTAAATTCAAGAACGTCTTAAGCGATTTCTTTCTGACATCGAAAGCGAGATTTGAGATTGAAGGCAAAAGCAGCTACCAAAATAGTTAAAATTCCCGTAATCCATAAAGGAGTGGTGTAGTTTAAACTAACCAGCAAACCAGAGATTACAGGACCAATCGCATTAGACATACTAAGATAGGAAGAGTTGATGCCTAGCATTTCTCCTTGTTCTCTAGTCTCGGCATTGAGAGAAAGTACCGTATCGATTAGAGGCATGGGAAAAGAATTTACCAGTCCAAAAATCCCTAAAATAATTATAAATGCGCCATAGGTAGGGAAAGTTGGCATCAAGAGAAAAGTTATTCCCCGCAGGGCTAAAGATACGGCAATAATATTTATTAAATTGAATCTTTTGCTTAAAGAATCTAGAGCAAATACTTGAGTGATAAAACCCAAAATTCCCACTAAAGCAAACATCATTGCCAATTCTTTGGTGTCTCTATTTAATACTTTCAAGAAAAACGGTTGAAAGGCAAAAGTAAAAATAGTAAAAGTGCTGCCACTTAAAAAAGTTAAGACAAATAACTTACCCAATCTCGGTCTAGTTGCAGACTTAGCTATCTTGCCAAAAGCAAAATCATCCCACTTTAGTTGAAATTCTTTTAATTCTCCTGAATTCGACGTAGTTTCGGGTAAGAACAACAAAGTTAAAACTACAGCTAAAGTCGCGATCGCAGCACTGACTATGAAACTCATACCTAAAGAAGAAATTCCTGGTAAAGTCGGTAATTGCTGTGCCAAGTAACTCAATACAGGACCAATCACAAATCCCAAACGAAAGGTAGCACCAAAGATGCCAAAAGCTTTAGGACGTTGTTGGGGTGTAGTAATATCCCTAATTACCGCACTAGCAACAGAAGTATTTCCACCAGTCAAACCATCCAACATTCGCGCTGCATATAATAACCAAGCAACTCCTGCCACGCTAGCCATTAAATTGGCGACTACTGTTCCTGCTAAACTAAAAACCAAAATATATTTTCTTCCCAGGCGATCGGATAATTTACCCAAAATAGGCGTACCAACAAACTGCGATAAAGCAAAAGCAGTTGTCAGCAAACTAGCTTGTAAATCGCTCAAGCCAAATTGTTTGGCGTAGGGATATATGAGGGGAATAATAATCGTAAAACTGATGGCATTAATTAAAGCAATTAAAGCAACTAACCAAAATAAGGGAGGCAGATCGAATTTCTCACGCCAATTGGGACTTTTCATTATTTAAGTAATAGTGAAACATAGCAAACAGAATTAAAATGATCGCATCAAAAACTATTGACTGCGATCGATTGATAATTGAATTTAATCTTAGTTTGAGCTTAAGTTATATTGGCTGTATCTTTGGTTGGAGATGCTGTAGACTCACTGACAAATAGCTTGGGAAATAATAAACCAGAACGTTCTTTGTAAGCAGCAAATTCAGGATAGCGAGCTAAAGAATTATCTTTTTTACGCATATTAGGTACAAAGATAAAAGCAACAAACAAACCTAAAATAACAAACGGAAGCCAATGCTGCGCCAACATAGCAAAGCCAAGATAAATCAAAATCTCTCCTAAATAATTAGGATTGCGACTGCGACTAAAAAAACCTTTAGTAATTAGACCTTGACGATATTTAAGAGTAAAGTATTTCTGGGCATCACTACCATAATGCAGAAATACGCCAAAAATATTGGTGGTAATTGCCAAGCAAATCAAAGCTGCACTCGGTTGACTGCCACTACTAATTAAGATCAAGGGTGCTATCCAATACGTACCAAGGATAAAAAAGGTGAAAATTCCTAAGGGTATAGGAACTGATTCTTCCCATTGACGATCTGGATAGAGGTTATCTTTGATTAACCACATCAGACCATAAGTTCCATGTAACGCCAGATACACCCAAGGAGCTAGAGTAAAATTCTGATAAAAAAACATCAATCCCAAGACAAAGGCAAAAGTTAGAGATTTATGTAAATTAATGGGATATTTGATTTTCATTAAAATTAGTTCGACTGTTAAATGATTATTTTAACTAGTTTTGCTAAATTCAAAATATTATCTTGCGAGTAATGCGATCGCGCAAGAGAAAATCTTCTGCTAAACAATGATATTTTCTCGGAAAAATTTTTTACTGCGCTTTTCACATGGGTAGACCACATAATTAAACTTTAAAAACTAAGAACTAAGAACTAAAAACTAAAAACTACGAACTAGTAAATTTTCCAAGAGAGCTATTCAACTGAAAACGGCTGTAAATCCTAGTTTATTTTTTTAATTTCAATTACTATTTATTCTGTAATAAAGTGATCGCAATTAACTATCAGCACTAGAGTCTTCCGACATTACTTTTAAACGAATAATGCGATCGCCTTCCTCATCTAGAGGCACTTCGATAATGTCCCCTGTTAAAGATTCCATACAGGTTATCAAAGAACGCAAGTGAGGGTTAGAAGCCCCTGTCTCTACGTACAAGCGATCGGCTATATTACTAATTCTTTTCCAGGTAGTGTAAAGCTTGCCGACGGTTTGTTCGAGGGTAGTTGCTTGTTTGACTAAATCCGCAGCAGTATTAATACAATCTAGTCTGAGTGCCTCTTCTAGTGCCATTTCCATATCTACTGCCTTATCCCGTAAAGTTTGTACTTGGGCTGCTGCATCGAGATATTTAGCCAAATTCTTGGCTTCGCTGGTCATCATTTTGACCGTATCGATATCGGGACTTTCGGCAATTTCTCGCTTAATTTCTACCAAATGAGAATCGGGTAATTTTTCCATTTCTCGTACTAGGGGGGCAAGATGGCGGGCGGGTAAAGAACCTTCTGCTGCTTTTTCTTTAATCTCGTCGGGTAGTAACTCCGAACTCATTGCCGTCCATTCGTCAGATAGTTGCTTTACTTCTCGGCGGGTAATGCGATCGCCTTTTTGGGCTGCTTCGCTGACTAATTGTTGAATTTCGGGGGCAGAATTGGCAGTTTCGACAAAAGCCCGCTTGCTAAAATTATTAATACTATCGGGATCTAGCATTCCATCGGCTAGTAAAGTATCGGCACTGTTAGCCAACTGAATCAAACCATAGGCTTGAGACTTAGTGATTTCCCGATCTTTGAGCCAGTTAAGAAAGCCCGCACCTCTGCCTTCTCCCCCTTTTTTTTCCCTGTCGCGGATCGATCGCAATACTCTGCCCCGCCAAATATCTGTTTGTAAATCAAAGCGATCGCATATTTTCCAAATGGTATCTAGTTGTTCGCGGAAATCCGACTCTCTAATTTCTTCATCTTCAGGATCGGGTAAATTGAAATTAAAATCGGCGGGAATCTCTAAAGCAGCGACAATCTCTTCTTGAGAAACTTCATTTCCGTTAACTAGGGTAACTTCACTCATGCAGGGCAATATATAACACTAAAAGGTAAATAGACGCAGATCTCGATCGCTTGAATGGTGGAAATCTACACCTCCGTTATTATGCCAAACAAAAAACCCCAGCCAAAATAATTTAGAATAAAACACTTTCCCACACAGACAAAAAAAAGTCCCCAGGTACCAAACTGAGGACGATTGTCTAACAGATAATATCTGTCGTATAGCTCTATCTCTTCTCTAATATTGCCCATTTTTTGCCTAATGGTTGCGATCGCGATCGCAATCTTTAATTATTATCCCTCAATTATTCATTTTCTTCATGAGATTGAGTTGGAATACATTCTCTGGCTTCTTCGAGAGTTACTACATCTTTGGCACATTCCTTGTATTCTTGCCATTGTTCCCGAACTATTTGCTTAATTTCTTGATGGCGGGCAATACCTTCATAAGTAAAACGATTTAGATTGCGATCGACAATTAATTCTTCCATGTAGCGAATTCTTTGTTTGCTATTAGGGTGAGTGGAAAGCCATTCTGCTGGTTCGGCATTTTCCTCGTCTTGATTGTGTTCTTGATGAAGTTTTGCCATTAAATTGCGAACCCCATCGGCAGCATAGCCAGAATTAACTAAAATTCTCGTACCATAAATATCTGCTTGTCTTTCCATGTCACGACTATAGTTAAGCACGATCAAGCTGGTTGCTGCATTACCCACATAGGGAATGTAACTAACAACATTGGCGGTAAGATTGCCTTGAGTTATCAATTGAAAACCATGAGACAAAGCAGCATGGGCTACTTCGTGAGCTAATAATCCTGCTAACTCTGCTTCTGAGTCAGTTTTCATAATTGCTCCTGCATTAACAAAAATTTTACCTCCAGGAAGAGCAAAGGCATTCAAACTATCATCCATGATAATAAAAAATTCATAGTCAAAATCATTTCTGCCAGAATGGGAAGCAACTTTTTGACCTATTTCGTTTACATATGCCGTCACTCTTGGATTGTTTAATAAAGGTAACTGTTTGACAGCTTGCTGCGCGCTAGCTTTGCCGATAGCAGCCTCCCCTTGAAGTAACGTAGAGGTAGTTTCTAAAGCGGAAAGAGGACCAAATAAATTACCAGTTAAAATAAATCCCACTGTACCTGCGATCGCATTACCGATCGCATTTAAGGTTATTTTAGAGCGCAAGTCACTTTGATATTCTGCTAAATATTCTTCTGCCTTGATGGTTAATTTCTTAGATTCGGGTAGATCGGGATTAAATAAAGCAAACTGTCGCGCCAAGATCGAAGCATCTAACCATTCTTCCCCCGCAATATGAGTTTCAATTCTCGCTTGGGTTAATTTTGGTGCGTTAGGATATAGAGCTACAGCCCGATCTAATACTCTTTCTGCTTCTGCTTCCCGTTCGTATTGTTGAAGCATTTGGGCATAATGAAGATGACCTGGAATAAATTCTGGCTCTCTAGTAGTTAATAGTTTTAAGGCACTCAAAATTTTACTTTCTAATTCTTGTTCCTTTCCCTTTTGATAGTTTCGCCAAAAAACATTCCCTGCAACGCTGAGTTTTTCGGGATCTTCAAATACTTCGACGGATTCTCGATCTTGTCTGGCTTTTTCTCGTTCGATTTCCCAAGTTTCTTTGGTTTCTCGATATAGTTTTGCTGCTTTTGCTTTATAACCAGATAAATAAAGTTGGTCTGCTGTAGCCAGTTTCTTTAACCGAGCCATTTCTTCTGGCGTGGGTAAGTAAGTTTCTTCCTCTTCCTCTGTTTCTTCTTCCTCTGTTTCTTCTTCCTCTGTTTCTTCTTCCTCTGTTTCTTCTTCCTCTGCTTCCTCTTCCTCTGTTTCCTCTTCTGCTTGACTAATCAAATCGAAATTATTATCCACCAACGCCTGAGACTCTGCCAAAACTAGAGTGGGAGACAACAAAACATTTAAAACAATTAAATACCAACTAATTAATCTCATAATCTAAAACCCTAATCCCTAATCCCTAATCCCTAATCCCCAATTAAAAAGTTATAAATAATAAAAAAATATTAACTATTACCTTTCATTTTACAATCGGCACATCTTACAGTAGAAAATGTTTACTAATAGCAAAGGTAAAATAAATGACTACTCACTTTATTACTGCCGAAATCGATCTTCAAGAGACACCCATTCAACTTCAACAAGAAATTGAAGCGAACCTAAAAAAAGAGGGCGAACCTCTACGCTGGGCTGTAACCAGTGTCGATAAAGACAAGCAAAAAGCAACGGTAGAAGCTATCGTTACCCAAGAAAACTAGTTTATTAGTTCTATACTGTCTGTAATTTATTTTTGTATGTCGAATTTTACGGTTGTTCTTATTGTTCCCACAGGAGTCGGAGCAGCGATCGGTGGTTATGCGGGAGATGCTCTACCCGTAGCTAGGGCTGTTGCTAGCATTAGCGATCGCCTGATAACTCATCCTAATGTTCTTAACGGAGCGCAGCTATATTGGTCTTTAGATAATGTCTATTATGTCGAAGGCTATGGCTTAGATCATTTTGCAGCAGGAAAGTGGGGCTTAAATCCAGTAAGACAAAATAAAATCGGCTTGCTTTTAGATCGAGCGATCGAGCCAGAATTGCGCTTGCGTCACCTGCAAGCAGCAGATGCAACTAGAGCTACTTTAGGACTGAGTTTGACCGATTATGTGGTTACCGATGCTCCTTTAGAAGTAGAATTGCGCGTTGCCGAATCTGGGGCTAGTTGGGGTACTATTGGCAATCCTGGTAGTTTGCTTCGAGCAGCAGACAAATTAATCCATCAAGGAGGGGCAGAAGCGATCGCCGTAGTGGCTCGTTTCCCTGATGATGATGACAGTATAGAACTACAAAACTACCGACACGGATCGGGAGTAGACCACCTAGCAGGAGCAGAAGCGGTAATTTCTCATTTGATAGTCCGTAACTTTGGCATTCCTGCTGCCCATGCCCCAGCTTTAAAGCCCTTAGTAGTCGATCCAAAAGTGTCTCCCCGTGCTGCTGCCGAAGAATTGGGCTATACTTTCTTACCGTGCGTCTTGGTGGGTTTAAATCGCGCCCCTCAATTTGCTACTCAACCCGAATTATTTTCTGCTCAAACCATTAAAGGAAGTTCGGTTGATGCGGCGATCGTTCCCTATAGTGCTTGTGGTGGCAGTGCTATGATGAGCTTTGCTAATTCCGCAACGGAAATTATTGCCGTAACCAATAATTCGACTCAAATTAATGTACCTCCAGAGCCTTTAGGCATCAAGGTAACTCAAGTTAATTCCTATCTAGAAGCCTTGGGAATCTTAGTTGCTCGTAAAGCGGGCATCGATCCTCAAGTATTTCATCCCGATATATCATCTCTTCGTTGTTTATAAAAACTCGTGGCAAATCCAAATAATCCCGAACTCGAACCCCTTAGCCGCACCCAGATTCTAATATTTATGGGTGTTACCGCTGTCTTGTTAATGGCGATCGCCAAAATTTGGCAGAAGTTGGGCAAAGTTCAACTACTAGCGGTACAGTTTAATTCTCAAGCTTTATTATGGAGTGTGGCATTAGCCGTAGGAATCACTGTTGCTAGCGGTATTATTTACCGTCTGTGGCCTGCCTACCGTCGGAGTGCGGATATTTATTTGGAATTGGTAATTAAACCTTTAATGTGGGTCGATCTAATTTGGCTGGGATTATTGCCAGGATTGAGCGAAGAATTACTATTTCGGGGGGTCATGCTACCCGCTTTAGGGTTAAACGTAACTGCATTAATTCTTTCCAGTATTTTGTTCGGAGTATTACACCTTAGCGGTGCGGGACAATGGCCTTATGTACTTTGGGCAACTATTGTGGGTTTTGCCTTGGGCTATTGCGCTCTCATTACTGGTAATTTGCTCGTTCCTGTTTTGGCTCATATTATTACTAATTTGGTTTCTGGTTTGTTGTGGAAGTTCAATAATCGTCCCATAACTAGCGATTGAACTTCCACTGTTCAATTACAAACTACCTTTAAAAATCATCTTGACTCCCGTCTTGGGAGCAAGGGTAACCCCTCTTCTAGCTGGTTGTTCTGGGCGATCGCTTTTGAGTTCCAGATTGTAATTAGCAATGATTGTTGCCAAAACCAATTTCATTTCTAATTGAGCTAAAGCTTCTCCAATACAACGGCGTTTGCCACCACCAAAGGGGAAGAATTCATAGGGAGAAAATTCTCGCTCTAAGAAACGTTCGGGTTTAAATTTCTTTGGTTCGGGAAAAACATCTTCTCGTTGGTGTAGCAAATAAATACAACCCATAATTACTTGTCCAGGTTCTAGTTTGTGACCGATTAGTTCTACAGGTTTTTCTACTTCTCTGGGGAAAGAGAGCATTCCGACAGGATAAATCCGCAGGGTTTCTTTGCAGACTGCATCTAAATAAGGAAGTTTGGCGATCGCCATCGGGTCTGGATCTGCACCCAATGTAGCTATTTCAGCCCCTAGTTTCTCGCGAATTTCAGGATAGCGATGAGTCCAATATAAAGACCAAGCGATCGCCGTTGCCGTGGTTTCATGTCCCGCAAACATCAAAGTCATTAACTCATCGTGCAATTCTGCATCGGTTAAACCTTCTCCCCCTTCATCTTTGGCAGACATCATTAAAGAAAGAATATCTTCACGGTGGGAATCTTCTTCTTGTCTTCTATAAGCAAGTTCCTCTTGTATACCGCGATCGATCGCTTGTTGTTGTCTGACTAAATATCCCCAAGGACTCCAAGCACCCAAGTCTTTTTGCAACCAAGGGAAAAATAATAAAGCCGATGTTAGGGTCGATTCAAAGATATCTGCTAAGTTAGTGATGCCCTGTTGCAATCCTTGAGAACGGTCTTCATTTTGCAAGCCATAAACCGCTTCAAAAATAACTCCCAAAGATATTTTCTGGGCTATTTTACGGGCGGTAAAAGATTTATTAGGCTGTAACGTATCCATTACATTACGAGTCAGATCGCAGATTAATTTACCGTAAGACTGCATTCTCTCCCCATGAAACGGAGGTAAGAGTAATTTACGTCTTTTCTTATGGCGATCGCCTTCTATCAATAATAAAGAATTTTCTCCCACCAAGGGTTTTAAAAGCTGATTGTCTTTCGCACCTGCAAAAAAACAAGCGCGATCGCTCGTAATCATCTGGCGCATTCCTTCGGGATGATTGACAAAAATATAATCTTCTCCCCCTGGTGCGATCTTGGCCACAAATAGATCTGGGGCTTGTTTCACCGCCATATCCATATATTTATCGGGTGCTACGACCCATTGAAGTCTTTGCTGGATAGATGATTGCTTAAGATTGGGAAGTGACTGCACGACTATATTATTAAGATTTATTAAATAAACGATTTACCTATCAGTTTAATAAATTCTCAGTTTTTGAGTTTAAGGCTCAAGATCTAGATAGACACGAAACAAATGATGACGAATAACCATATATTTTTCTACACCAAAATGTGAATATAGCTTGTACTCCTAAACTCCACAATTAATGTCGCCTTGGGGAGTTCTTTGTTCGGAGTTATCAGTACGATATGCCGTTAAAACAATCTCTCCATTGCTAGCTACTTTAATTCCTCTAGCTGGTTGGATTTTTCCTTTACTGGTGTTAATAGCTTCAGGTATTGCGGAAGTAGAACTACTTCCCCCCGCAACAGAAACATTTAAAGAATTCAAAGGTAGCTTGGGATCGGGTACAATTCCGCCTTTTCCTTCAATGGTTAGTCCGCTTTTAGCATTTGCCTGTCTTCTCTCTCGACAAGCTTGGGCTACCGTTTGTTGAGATTCAATTAGGTTACTTGGAGGCAATGCAACTGAATCCAAAATATTAACTACAATTCCTTCTTGAATACTCAATTCCGAACTAGCATCAAAATCGTTACGATTATTACTAGGTATTGCTATTCCCTCTTCGATGCCAAAAACTCTATCTACTAAGATATTAATATTGCCTCCAGAACCTAATTCAGCAACAGCAATAATATCGTTGCCGTTGCCAGATATTTCGTTAGGAAAAGCAATAATAAAGTCAGCGTCAATTGTGACATTGCCACCATCAGCAACTCCAAAACTACCAGCAGTAATATTACTATTATTTCTTAGCTGTATTCGATCGTCTACTACAATATCGGCATTACCACCTTCTCCAAATTGAGTAATTGCAGAAATACTTCCACCATTATTTAAAAATAAATTATTAGAACGTAGAAAAATATTAGTTGCAAAAGCATTATTATTTTCTGCTTCCTGACTATCCCCCATACCCAAATTATTGGCTTGAATAGTACCGCGATCGATTCTCAAAATATCGGTTTCAACTCTAATGCTTCCAGCATTGCCCGTTGCCGAATCTTCGCTGTTGGCAAATAAACCAGTAAGAGAAGTTTCTGTATTAATTCCAGATATTTCCACAGAATTAGTAGCATTAATATCAATACTTCCCCCACTACCAATACCTCCAGGAAGTTCCTCCGTCGCCCCAACAATTGAAGAAATAATTTGACTACCTTCTCGTAAAGAAAATATTCAAGAGAAATACTTCCAGTAGCATTTATGATAATATCTCCTGCTTGAGCTTCAATAGAAGTTGAATCGGTTGTAATTCCTGCTATCAGTTCACTTGCATCGCTAAAATCAACATTATTAGCATCTAAAGAAATACTAC
>NZ_JBZNBU010000347.1:0-11841 GCF_058530065.1 Waterburya sp.
CCACAATCATTGTCTCTCCCACTGCCCTAGATGTACCCAAAATATAGGAAGAACTAATCCCCGAAATAGCCGCAGGAAACACCACTTTAATCGCGGTTTGTAGCCTAGTTGCACCCATAGCATAAGAACCCTCTCGTAACCCTACAGGTACGGCACTCATGGCATCTTCGCTAATGGAGCTAATAAAAGGAATGACCATCAAGCCCATCACTAAACCCGCCGACAAGATATTAAATCCTGGTAGTTTGGGAAAGATATTTTGCAAGAAAGGAGTCACGTATAATAAAGCAAAATAACCATAGACCACAGTAGGAATAGCAGCTAATAATTCCAAAGCAGGTTTGGCAATTTCTCTAACTGTTTTACTGGCAAATTCGCTCAGATAAATTGCAGCAATTGTTCCTAAAGGAATCGCTACAGCCAAAGCCACCCCAGCACTAACCAAAGTACCCGATAGTAGGGGTAAAATACCGTATTCAGGATTGATGAATAAAGGAGTCCATTTTGTTCCTGTTATAAAATCGACGATCGGGACTTGCTGAAAGAAAGAAAAAGACTCTTTGATTAAGATATAGAGAATGGCGATCGTGGTTGCTACAGAAGAAAAAGCAGCCAGAAAGAGGATAATTTCAATAATTTTTTCTTTAATTTGCCGCCCAATTCTAGGCTTGTAGGTTGCTCTAGATCTGGGTTTTAGAGTTGTTTGAGCCATAAAAATGAGATACGGGCATAGCAAGGCTATACCCTAATAAACTAGTAATTTGAGCGATATATTAAGCTAACTTTGTGTTGCTTTGAAATAATTTACAATAATTTCTCAGTTTACTTAGCAGCAGTCGTGCCAGTTTCTCCGTTTTGAAAACGAGCGATTCCTTCTTCGTATTCTTCAGCAGTTAAAGGTACAGAACCAACTTCAGGTACTAGTCCTTCAGCGTTAGTTAAGTAAAATTCAACGAATTCTGCAATTTCAGGTCTTTCTGCTGCTTCTGCATTAACGTAGATATAGATAGGACGAGATAGAGGCTGATAAGAACCATCGCGTACTGTTTCTACAGTGGGAGTTACTGCACCGTCTCCATTATCTATCGCGATCGCTTTAAGCTTGTCTTGGTTTTCTTCATAGTAAGAATAACCAAAGTAACCTAGAGCGTTAGGATCGCTAGATACACCCTGAACTAAAACGTTGTCGTCTTCGCTAGGAGTATAGTCAGTACGACTCGCACCTTCGTCGCCATTGATTTTATCGGTGAAACCGTCAAAAGTACCAGAATCAGCACCAGGACCAAATAAAGAGAATTCAGCATCGGGCCATTCAGGGTTTACTTGACTCCAGTTAGTAATTTCTCCTTCAGATTCGGGACCCCAAATTTGACTTAGTTCTTCTACAGTCATGCTTTCAATGGGGTTTTCAGGGTTAGCAACCACAGTGATGGCATCGTAAGCTACGGGAATCTCAATATATTCTACGCCAGCCGCAGCGCACATCTCCATTTCTGACTCTTTGATCTGACGAGAAGCGTTAGAGATATCAGTACGTACTGCCGAATCCTCGGAACAGAATTTTTTAAATCCGCCACCAGTACCAGATACACCCACTGTTACTTGAGTCGCACCTTGATTTTCAATTTGATATTCTTCAGCTACAGCTTCAGTAATGGGAAATACGGTGCTAGAACCATCAATTTTAATAATACCCTCGGATTTAACTGCGGGTACTACTAAAGCTACAGAGGCGGCAGCAGCAGCAAAAATACCTGCTGTTTTAAATCCTTTTTGTTTATAATTCATTGATTTCAATACTTAGTTAATTTTTGAATTATTTGTAATTTTTTCCAGAGGCTAAATGCCACCTCCGAAATATTACTGGGACACAATTAGCACTAAGTAAAAATTTGGTTAAGGTATTATTATGTAAATGTAAATTTTTTGATAATCAAAAAAACGATCTTGGGGAATAAAAATTATTAACTAAAAGATAACCATTCACAATCTCTTTAGTTAATCTTTAGGTGGGAGTCTGAACTTCGGAGCAAGAAAGCGAATTAGCAATGCCACTGCTAATGTCATTGCTAGCGAAGATAGTTTGGCTTTTGTTTAAGCAAAGTTCTCAAGCATCAGCCTGTGTGTAATTTATTTTTGAGGTGGGATTGACCCACCTTTTGCTTGGGAGGATTTTAAAAGATTGGGATTTTCTGATACTGGAAGTAGATAGTTTATTAATTTTTAGATGGAAAGTAAACCAATCAACTGTCTATGCTAGACAACAGCGAAATCAGAATTATCATTTCAAGAGGAAATAATAGTCAATTCTTGGGGTTGACAACGTTTAGTTTCGACTTTGGTGACTTCAGCATTTTCAGTTTCCAAATCTTCAATAAAACCTGATTGAGCTAAGTTAGCTCCTTTGCGAGTTAAAAAAGGACCAAAATAATAAGTGCAAATGGGTTTAGCTGTTATAACTTCGATCCAGTATTGTGGGAAAATATGTTTAAAGAACTTGGTTAAATTTTTTTTCATTATTCGTATGATGATACAAATCTAGTACTAGCAATCTAGAAATATATATTCAAAGTACTTTATTAACAATAAATAATTTGTCCAAGGAAAACTATAAGGATTAAGGAATTCTTAGAATTTTATTTTTTCAGAGGTGCGATCGCCTTAGGAAAACTGTAATAATTAAGTAGCTAGATGTAATTAAATATAAAGTAAGCTTATAGATAGATCGTACCCCCCTATTTCAAATATTTTGCCCCATCTTCATTATTGAAAAAATCACTATAGTTATTAATTTTTCAATTTATTCTAATTCAATACTTCCTTTAATTGATGTTGTTGCCATAAAGATCGATACAATCCAGATTCTGCTACTAAAGAATCGTGAGTCCCATTTTGGACTATTTTTCCTTCATCCATGACTAAAATGCGATCGCACATAGAGGCAGCAGATAGTTGATGAGAGATAAAAATAACGGTTTTCTTGGCTCTAGTAGGAGAAAGACTGTTCAAAATTTTAGTTGCAGTTTCATTATCCACACTAGAAAGAGCGTCGTCTAGAATTAGAACTTTGGCATCGGTCAATAATGCTCTGGCTAGAGAAGTACGCTGTCTTTGACCTCCAGAAAGAGTAATTCCTCTCTCTCCTACCAAGGTTTCATACTCTTGGGGAAAAGTAAGAATTTCTGGATGAATCTGGGCTTGTTTTGCCGAATCAATTACCCGATCGCTTTCCGCTAGAGGTTTACCATAACGAATATTATTTTTAATCGTAGTACTAAATAAGAAACTGTCTTGGGGTACATAGGCGATCGCACCCCGTAAAGTTTTTAGATCTAATTTAGTTACATCGCGATCGTCTAAAAACAATTCTCCCGATTCTACGTTAAGCAAGCGAGGAATGACATTAGCTAGAGTAGATTTTCCCGAACCGATCGAACCGACTATGGCTACTGTTTCTCCAGGTTCGATGGTAAAGTTTAAATCGTATAATGCAGGACTATTACTATCGGGATAAGTATAGGTGAGATTGCGTGCGGTAATTCTCCCTTCAATCTCTTCGATAGGCAAAACAATCGGCTGAGGAGCATTTTTGATCTTGGGTTCGGCTTTCGTAATAGCTTCCACGCGATCAATACTGACTTCTCCTTGTTGATAGGCAGTAATCGTAAAACCAAGTAGGGCGGTGGGGAACACCAATCCTTCGACAAATAACAATAAAGAGACAAATTCACCCACTTGAATCGAACCATTGGCGATCGCAGGAGTACCCAACCACAATAAAATTAACAAACTAATATAAGAAATACCTTCAATAATGGGAAAAAGTAAATTTCTGGTTCTTGCTAGTTTGAGATTGGCTGTTAATAATTTTTGGTTTTTGACTCTAAAAGCTTCTCTTTCTTGATTTTCTTGAGCGTAAATCCTGATTAAAGCCATACCGCTCATGTCTTCTTGAATTAGCTCGCTCAAATCTGACAGTTGAACCTGAATCTCTTC
The DNA here is from genome assembly GCF_058530065.1 of Waterburya sp. NCBI lineage: Bacteria > Bacillati > Cyanobacteriota > Cyanophyceae > Pleurocapsales > Pleurocapsaceae > Waterburya > Waterburya sp. Next base: position 3,997 of record NZ_JBZNBU010000347.1, read on the forward strand.
CTGATACTTACGCAGTTTGCCGCTAAATAACTGCACCGCGATCAACATTAAGGGGTAAACAGCCAGTGCCATCAAACTCAACCTAACATTAATCCTCAACATGGCAGGAAGGGTAAAACCATAGGCAAAGATAATATTGACAAAGCTCAACAAAGCAAAACCTACCAAACGACGAATATTATCTACATCGCTAGTAGCGCGGTTAATCAAATCCCCCGATCTATTTTCCGAGAAATATTCAGGTTCGATGGTCAACAAATGCTGAAAAATTCTTTGTTTGAGCAGAAACTCTACTTGTCTTCCCGCACCAAAGATCGACACCCGCGACAGCATCCGAAATCCCCACATTGTTGCCGAAAGAAATAGCAGCCACAATGCAGTACGAGATAGTTGATTAAAACTAAACTCTCCTTGCAAGCGATCGATACTGTCTCCAATTAACAGAGGAATGTAAACTTTTAAGCCATTAACGATAACCAGGGTGATCGCACCCAATAGAACCTTGCGCCAGTGGGGTCGAAGGTATTGTCCGAGTTTCTGTAGCCTTGATTTTGCCATGCTACAAATCTTAACAATTTTTTCTCAGATAACCAATAATTCTTTAGATGTAATTGGAGTTAAATCACGGAAACCTCGCCCACATCTAAAATCGACCAAATTGTTTGGGTAATAGTGTCTAATCCCTGGCGAGAAACAGCCGATATGGCATAAATAGGTGTAGAGGTAACTTCTTTTAACTCTTCGATCATCAATTCCAAAATTTCTTCATCAATAGCATCGATTTTATTAAAAGCAATAATCTGCGGGCGACTGGTCAATCCTCTTCCATAGGCTTCTAATTCTCGTTGAATGGTTTGATAGTCGGCGACGGGATTATCGCTAGTTGCATCAATTAAATGGAGCAAAACGCGAGTACGTTCGATGTGACGCAAAAAATCATGACCCAAACCCACCCCTTCAGATGCTCCTGAAATTAAACCAGGAATATCGGCAAATACCGTACCATCTCCTGTCGGCTTGCGTACCACTCCCAAATTAGGTACGAGGGTAGTAAAAGGATAGTTAGCTACTTTGGGTTTGGCAGAAGATAGAGAAGAAATCAGCGTTGATTTTCCTGCATTAGGCAAGCCAATAATCCCCACTTCCGCAATTAATTTCAACTCTAACCGCAACCGTCTAGTTTCTCCTTCTAAGCCAGGTAGAGCGTGTTCGGGAGCGCGATTGCGATTGCTGAGAAAGTGTTTATTACCCAAGCCTCCTTTACCTCCCTGGGCTACGCAAAGAGTTTCTCCTTTAGTGGTTAAATCCCCTACTAGTTCTCCCGTATCGATATCGGTAATTAGAGTACCGCAAGGAACTTCAATAATGCGATCGCTGCCCTTTGCACCCGTGCAGTTACTAGGACCTCCTTTTTTGCCATCTTCGGCTTTGAAAATTTTGGCATAGCGAAGATCCAACAAAGTTTGCAAGCGGTCTGAAGCCTGTAAAATAACCGAACCTCCCCAACCGCCATTTCCGCCTGATGGACCACCAGCAGGGACATATTTCTCTCGACGGAATGCTACCATGCCATCGCCACCCTTTCCTGCTACTACTTCTATTTCTGCTAAATCTATAAATTGCATCGATAAGATTAATTGTTGCTCGTTGATTGTTAATTGTTGCCAAATATTTGGGCAATATAACAGTGTAAACCCTTAAATGACTTTGCACTTTTTTAGATCGATGAACTTAGTTAGAGTTTTCACCATTGCCAACAATGGCTTTCAGGAAGTAATTCGCGATCGCATTCTTTATTTTATTGGTTTTTTCTCCCTATTATTAATTTTGGCACAAAGAATCATTCCCGAAATTGCCGCAGGAACTCATGAAAAGATTTTGCTTGATTTTGGGATTGGTGCGATCGCTATTTTGAGCGTTATTGTGGCGGTTTTTGTGGGTACGGCATTAATCAACAAAGAAATTGAAAAACGTACTCTCTTAATGTTAATTCCCAAACCGATTAGTCGTGCCGAGATCGTTCTAGGCAAACATCTCGGACTCACTGCTGTTTTGGCAGTTACCGTTACCATTATGATGGGTATTTATTTAGGAATGCTTAGTTTTTCGGCAATTACCTATCCAGCAGGAGCATTGGCGATCGCCGCAGTTTATTTATTATTAGAACTATCTTTAATTGTGGCAGTAGCAATTCTCTTTGGAGTCTTTACTAGTTCTATTTTGGCTACCCTGCTTAGTTTTGGAGTCTATTTGATGGGACATTTTAGCGAAGATTTAGTAGAGTTAGGAAAGCTTAGTAAAAACGCGAGCATTGAAAGCTTAACTACCAGTCTATATTTGGTTCTGCCCAATCTTTCTCGTTTAGATCTCAAAAACGAAGCTGTTTATGGTTTGTTGCCTAGTTCTACCGAACTTTTGCACCATGCTTTGTATGGAATACTTTATACGGCTTTATTATTGATTATTTCCATGATGATTTTTGCTCAAAAAGAGTTTTAAACTTCTACAAGGGAAAAATACAATTTTTTATTTCACGAATACCACATTAGACTAAATGCCTAGTCCAATTGTCTGTTTAGAGACATCAAGTAAAAGTTTATCTAAAATTAGGGCTGAAATGTCCACTATGTCGATAATATAAAGTAGCAAAACCGCTTAATTTCAACTAATCAGCATAGGTATTTATCACTATGTACGACAGTTCTGGGTCAATTTTACAGTTACCGTTAAAAACAACTGCACTCAGTAACGTGAACCTTCTTATTGTTACGGATAACCAAAAAAGTCTTCAAGCCATCTCTACTTCCTTAAATTCAGGTAATGTTGAATTTACCTACGATCTCTACAAGGTTGACTCTTCCCTAGAAAACTTAGAATCCCCAAAATATAGTGCCATTATTTACGATCTTTCTCCTCTAACGGACTGTAAAAATATCCAGCCTTCGATCAAAAAAATTCGCTGGATACGCCATTCATATACTGGTATTCCCTTGATTTTAATTACAGATGTTTTGGGAGATGAGGAAGCAGTTAGATTAGTTCAATCAGGGGTTAATGGTTATTTACTCCGAAACAATTTAGGTCACTTGCCAGATACTTTACAAAAAACCTTGTTTGATTTCGCTAGCAAGCAGGCGATTGCTACTCAACAAGAAGAGTTAATCAGAAAGCAATCAGAAAAGATCGAACAATTAGAACGAGAAAAACAAAGTTGGTTGAATGGGGAAAAAACCAAACAAGATCGTATTTCCCATCTCAATCACGAGTTACGCAGTCCTATTTCTTCCATTGTTGGCTTCGCCAGAATGCTCAAAGAACAGTATTATGGCCCTTTAAATCCCAAACAATTACAATATGTCAGCGGAATTCTAAGCTCTGCCGAGCATTTATTAGCTTTAGTCAAAAATTATCTAGACATAGTTAAAATAGACGCTAACAAACAGAAATTAGACTTAGAAAAATTAGCCGTTGAGGAAATTTGCCAGGCAGTTATATTTATTGTGGTAGAAAAAGCCAAAGCCAAAAGTTTAGAGTTGGTTTTAGATTTAGATGGCAGTATTGACTTTTGTGTCGCTGATTCTTTGCGTCTCAAGCAAATTTTAATTAATTTACTTAGCAATGCAATTAAGTTTACCGATCGAGGAACAATAACTCTAGAAGTTAAACTCAAACAAAATCTAATTCACTTTTCTGTCATCGATACAGGTATGGGAATATCCCCAGAAAACATTACCAAACTATTTAAACCTTTTCCTCAAATTACCAGCCATCAAGATAGTACTGGTTTGGGTTTGGCTCTTTCTCGCAAATTAGCCCAACTTCATGGGGGAGATATTACTGTAACTTCAGAATTAGACAAAGGTAGCTGCTTTACCCTAACCATACCTCAGTACCAGTAAGTAAATAAGGTTTAATAACTCATAACTAGATCGATAGTCAGTAGCTAAACCCAAACTCAGGTTAGCTATGAAATTTTAGCTAAAATACTCGCAGCTAATTCCTTGAGATATTTCTCTCTAGAGATTGCTTTTGCTCCTGGTTTGAGATCCAAAGCAGCTAGCATATCTCGCCAGCGATATACCCAATCGTGTTTCAACAAACAATTAGCGATATTTCTTTGACTAATTTTGACCAAACGTTCTGGTTGAGCATCCAGTTCGGCGATCGCATTTACCACATCAGTACCGTGAAAATCTACTTGAATAATCGGTTCTTCCCAGTCAAAATAGCGGGGAAAGGCTGCTCCAGCAGGAGGCATTCCTACCATTACCGTACCTGCTGCTGCCCCTTCAAAAAAGCGATAGCCAATCTCTTGAGTTCCTCCTGTTTCTTTCGTTTCGTCGAATTTAGCGTAGTTAGTAATATTGTAGCGACTGCGTTGGAATAAATTGGCTAGCAAGATGCGGTGTTCTCTAGGGTTGCCAATTTCTAGTTTGCCTTTAACGGTATCGTAATAGTAGAAGAAATTATCTTTTGTCGCCCGTTCGATTAAAGCATCGTGAATAATGGGCGATCGCCTGCCTACATAGGAAACATCAATAGAACGTTGTGGGGGATTGGGATAGGGGGAAAAACGAAGAGTATCCACCGCAGGAGGCACATAAGTTAGGGGGACATCTACCAGTTTGCTCAAACCTTCAATACATTGAGTTACCCCCAAAAAGACGCGATCGAAACTATTCCAAGGTTCTTTGATTAGCCGCCAATTATCCAAATCGGGCATCCACATTTCAGCAATAAAGCAAGCGGTTTTACGGCATTTATCTCGCCAGCCTTTAATCGATTCTAACAAGTGCATCTGCCAGGGATTATCTAAAACAGCAAACAACAGGTCATATTCTCGATCTAAGACTAATTCTTCAGGAAAAGGAGCAAGTTTGCCTGCAAGATTATCGCTCAATCCTGCATATTTTGCCATCCGATAGACCTTTCTAGCAGAATCAAACGGAAAGGCATATTCATCCCCTGGACAAAATAATCGAGCAGATTCGAGATTGACTAGTAAATCTTCAAACTCATAAATACAGCAGTTAGCTGCTTGAAAGCGAAATCCACGAACAGAAACAACCAAAATATTTGGCGCATTATCTACATCTACAGAAGAAGAGTAGTTAGACATTTGACTTTTGTACTTTTGACTTTTATTTGAGTTGAGTTAAACTGGCATTCTGATAATAGTGAGCCAAAATACGGTGATAGTCCACTCCTTGTTGGGCTAAATAATAAGCACCCCATTGACTCAAGCCCAAACCGTGACCAAAACCACGCCCTTGGATGCGGACGTTTTTTCCATCAGTGGACATTCTAAATAAAGTGCTGCGAAGTTTTAAAGCTTGGCGTATTTGTTTGCCACTTAAAGTAGCCGTACCGCGATCGCCTGTCACTTTCATGGTTACTACTCTGCCGCGAGGAGTCATTTTTATAGGTTGTAAGCCTCTAACATTGCCGATTCCAGCCACTAACGTTCTAATGCGACTGACGGGAAATATTTGTTGCCATTCAAATACTGGGGCTTGATGGTCATAATCGACTACCGCCCTAAGATAGGGTAGGGGAGAACTCCAGATATCTTCTACATTTTCTGTATGACCTCCAGAAGAAGAATGAAAAGCAGCTAAAATCACTTCATTGTTGTAGGTCATAATTTGACCCAAGGTTTCATTGACTGCTTGGTGGGTGGTGGTATATTCGCTATCTAAGCCTTTATATACTTGAGTGCTGACGGTGGTGTCTAGATCGTAATCGTGGTTAGTAGAGCGATCGCGTTTATATAGGGCATAGGAACGGGCAGCTACAGCTTGAGCTTTTAGAGCCTCAATTGGCCAAGAAGAGATGGCTTCTGCCCCCACTACACTATATAAATAGTCTTCTAAATCTACATGATTGATCGCAGCAATTTTGTTTCCCGAACGAATTAGGTGGGTTTTACCGCGATACCAGCGATCGCCTATCCAGACATAGCCATTATCTTGAGGTTCGATAATTAATTCTTGAGTCGCGCTACTTTCAGCGATCGCAATACGACTTCCTTTAGTTTTAGCGGTGAGAGAAGACATAGGATTCAGTTCTCCTAATTCTTGCCCCTGACCATCTCGAACTATGGCTTTGGTAGAACTGCCAACCTTTAGTTGAGCAACATCTTTTTTGACTGCTATCCTCAATTCCACTGCTTTAATGGGAAAGGCGATTAACAACCAAATTAGCGTCGAAAATAGCCAATAAGCTGGTTGGCGAAATAAAGATTTAGCCACAAAATTAACGGTTATATTTTTTCATCAAGATTGCCATCAATATATTGCTGCATTTTACTTAGAATGACAACAATAATTTTGCCTAAGTAGATTATTTATCATAATTAGATTAAGCTGGCTAAATCTAAAATAAAAATTGTTTGATTATGGTTTTCTGCTTGAGGAACTACAGTGACATGACTGGCAATGGCTAGGGTATCTGCATGGCGATAAGATTCGGGAATCAAACGTACTTGAGTTGTAGGTATATCGATTAAACTAGGAGGCTCGGAAACAAAAATTCCCAGTGGTTCGCGATCGATAATCCTGGTAATAATAAAATATCCTTGAGTTTTAGATTCTGGTGGCAAGCTGTAATTAAATATTTTCTGATGCAAATCTACTATCGTTAGATCTCCTTCTGATAGGTGAGTCAAGCCAACATGACTCAAACCACTACCTTGAATCGGATTATACTTAATCACTTTTTTGACTTCTAAAATAGGCAAAGCCAAAGTTAATTTGTCGATGGCAAAAACTAACAGCTTAATTGATTTTTGTTGCGGTTTACCACTATTTAATTTAGAGTCAAAACTTATTGCTGAGTCAATCATTATTGCTTTATCGCTTACGACTTACTATATTTATTGATAAATTGGTCTACATTTTTGATAAATTCTTGTTCAACATAAGGCTTGGTAAAATATCCTTTAGCTCCCAAACTATTCGCTAAACTTTGATGTTTTTCCGTACTTCTAGATGTGAGCATGATAATGGGTATGGATTTTAGGTTAGGTTCTTGACGACAAGCGGTCAGAAATTCAAAACCATTCATATTGGGCATTTCAATATCACAGATCGCTAGACTAGTCTGTAAATTGTTACGGAGTATTTCTAGACCTTCTCGACCATCTCTTCCTTGTAAGACAAAGTAGCCTTTATTCTCCAAACACAAAGCTAAGGTACGTCTTAATGCCGAAGAATCATCAATAATTAAGATAGTTTTCTTGGAGATAGAAGCATTTCTAGAATTCGGTTTTGAAGATTTTTGGTTGGGGATATTTCCATCTGTTGCTAAGATTTTCTTGATTTCGACAATAAATTCCTGTTCGACATAAGGCTTGGTAAAATAACCATCAGCACCTAATTGAGTTGCTAAATTGCGATGTTTAGCACCACTACGAGAAGTAAGCATAAAAGTAGGAACTTTGGCTAGTTGAGAATCTCGCCGACGCATACCCAAAAATTCAAAGCCATTCATGGTGGGCATTTCTACATCACAAATAATTAAATCTAGATGGGGATTTTGTCTAAATCCATCTAAGGCATCTTTGCCATCTTTTTTCTGAATAACTCGGTAGCCTTGCTTTTCTAGAGTTAAAGCCATTGTCCGACGTAAGGCAGTAGAATCATCGACAACCATAATTGTTTGGACAGGAGTTAGCTTTTTGTCCCTCGCGGGTTGCTGGGTTGCTGTGGAACTTTCCCCGCTACTTCCCGTATCTTCTAATTCTTCGAGGGCATAATTCACCTCGGAGGAAGTGGGAATAATTTCTTCTCCCAATAGAGTACCGATGAGAGCCGAACCGTCAAAAGCTGGAATTAAACTACCATC
>NZ_JBZNBU010000348.1:0-17268 GCF_058530065.1 Waterburya sp.
CTTTGATTGCCGAACCCCAACCAATATTACCTTTATCCCATAATTCCTCAAATCTAGATAAATATAATATTGGCGGTCGAGAAATTTCCATTCCCAATCCCGATCGATACGCTCGCGTCACTCCAGAAATGGGTAAAGTTTATCGTCTTTATAAATCTACCAAAGATCCGTATCATAAATTATTAGCTTCTTATATTCCTCAATCAGATGTAGAGGTAGCAATGGGAGGAGAAATTCCTGATTCAACAAGAGGTTTCTATCTAAAAGTATTAAAGATTGCTGAAAAAGAGTTGACAACCTCACAAGATTTTGCTGAAATCAAGAAAATTATCAAAACTCAGAACCAAGAAAATCAAGCTTCCAATGTATCTAAGCTGCAAGAAATAGTTGATGAAAATGGTAAAAGTATTAGTAAAGAATTAGGTTTCGATTTATCCTTTAATGTATCTCAAGCTATACCCCTCGATTCTCATTATGAATCAGAAAATGTCTTTTCTTACTCTATCTATTTAGTCAGTCAAGTCTCAGTGATGGGAGAGCAACAAGAATATGTTATGGCAGCAACTGCTACCCTCGTCAATATTTCTGGAAAAGTTGTTTCTCTTTATTCTTTTGGAGAGCAAGCAGATCTAGACTGGACTCGAAAAGCTTCGCGAACTTGGGCGGAAAAGGCAATTGCCAGTAATTTATAATCAAAATTGTATTTGCTATTTTACTAATGAGAAGAAAGATAAATACAGCAAGGTTTGATGTTTAATCATCGTGCATTAATTCGTCTTCATTTTCATCACAATAAAAGCGATAAAATAGGGGTTCATTTTTAAAATTATGTTCGTCTAAGATATGGTGAATAATATTTTGTTCGACCATTAATTCCCCGATCGCGATCGCTTCTGGTAAAGTAGCTTTTTCGTGCTTGATTAGCCAAGATACAGCTTCCGAACCCAAGAAAACTTGAGGATAGATCTTAAAACCATAACGGCGATCTTTAATAGTTACCCCATATTCCCCTCTCATTGCTGTTACTAAAGCCTCCCAATCATATTCATCGCGAATCGGGATATCTTCTGCTATGGTTAATTGGCGATCGCTTTTGTTTATTTTAGCTTGAGGATAATATAACTTTGGTCGTGCGGAGGCATAGGTTTGAACTAAATTGGCTACCAATTCGTCCAGTTGGGGAACTTTAAAATTAACATCTCTCTGAGGAAAAGGAATCTCAATGCCATACTTGCGAAAGTTAAGATCGATGTGTTTTTGGAGGTGATTTCTAACTTTTGGTTCTTTGAAGGGATCTTTGATAAAAACTACAACGCGGAATAGTAAAGAGCGATCGCCAAATTCGCGAAACTTGGCTTTTGGTGGCGGATGTTTAAGAATATCGGGGTGATAGACTTGGGCTGCTGCTAGCAAGGCTTTGTAAACTAAATCGCGATCGGAGTTGTAGGCGACATCTACATAAACTTTCACCCTAGTCAAACCACTGCGATGCCAATTCTTTACTGTCTCTTCAATAAAGCGGGAATTGGGAATGGTCATAATATGGCGATCTACATGGGAAATTTCCGTAGTACGCGCCCCAATTCGCAGTACCAAACCTTTGTCTTCTCCTACTTCTACTAGTTCGCCAATTTTTATGGGGCGGGTTAATTTAAGAATTAAACCACTAACAAAATCTTTAGCTATATTTTGCAAGCCAAAACCGATTCCTACCCCCAAAGCACTAATCACAATAGTTAGAGAGCGAAAATCAATCCCCCCTCCATTCAAAATCAATAATATACCCAGACTCAACAGTCCGTAATAAGTTAAAAAAGCGATCGAGCTTTGGAGGGTACTTTCAAATCCAGTTAAAGGAAGTATTTTTGACTCTAGTAATTGGGAAAACCATTTGATAAATAGCCACCAAGCAAAACTCAGCAACAATAAAACAATAATATGACCGAGAGATATTGCGGTTTCCCCGCCAAAATCGAAAATTTTGGCATTGAGATTGCTACTAACAGACTCCCAAAGTTTATATTGCCAAATTCTAGTCTGAGCAAATAAACGACTGCAATAATAAATGAAGACCGACCAAGCTAGGATCTGTAAGCCCAAAATTCCCAGAATCGACCGAGAAATCCACAGTTGAGACGAACCCAAACGTTTGCGTCGGAAGTTGCGTTTGAGACAAAATAAGCCAAATTGAATCCCTGTAACTATAGCTAAAGCGATCGCCATCATTTTTATCGCCCATCTTAGATAATTGGGCGATCGCTCTTCAATTCCTCTGTTTAAAGCCAATTGTAATTTTTCTTGCCAAATTTCAGCCTGTTCTTGAGCCATCATCCCAGGAATTAAGTCATTTTCTACTACTGTCAGTAAATGACGACCTTCAACGCGAATGACCGTCCAACCAGACTGTTTGGTTACGATGACATCTAATGGTTGTGAAGAATTAAAATTTTGCTGGAGTTTATTTTGCAGCAGAGAATTGATTTTTTTAGCTCGCTCAGAAGCTGATAAGTTACCAGAACTACCAACTGCAAATAATTTACGACCGTCCAAGACAATATCTCCAGTGGAATTGCTAGAAGCAGTAGGAGATTTTATTTCAGCCAGAGTTGGCAATAAAAACAAGCTGAGATGCAGCCAGCAGGTAATTACAATAACGATAATCTTTTTAACTTTTCGAGACTCAAATAAAGTATCCCAAATGACATTCATCTCTCCTAAATGCTAATTGCTTAGATTATTGTTCCAAAAGCTAATTAACCATGACAATATCATAGGTCAACCAGTCGCCAAATAAAATCAAATTGCGCGATCGCCTCAGTAATATTAAATTGATTTATTTGATGTTCCAGTCTTCTTTATGGTTTGCAATAGCCATTTCCATTGATAATTAAATGTAAGTATGAATACTCGATCTAGATAAAGAGCCAAGAGCCAAAATTTAAGAGGAGAATTTTTAAGATAATGTTGGATACTAAGTCGGTTTTAGAGGTTTTGCGCCCCGTACAAGATCCAGAATTACAAAAGAGTCTGGTTGAATTAAACATGATTCGCAATGTGGAAGTAGATGGGGGAAAAGTTAGCTTTACCTTGGTCTTAACTACTCCTGCTTGTCCTTTAAGAGAGTTTATCGTCGAAGATTGTGAAACTGTGGTAAAAAAGCTGCCTCGAGTAGAAACTGTAGAAGTAGAAGTAACTGCTGAAACTCCCCAACAAAAATCTCTCCCCGATCGCAATTCCGTACCTGGAATTAAAAATATTATTGCTATTTCTAGCGGTAAAGGGGGAGTGGGCAAAAGTTCTGTGGCTGCCAATGTGGCTGTGGCTTTAGCTGCTAAAGGTTCTAAAGTAGGGTTGTTGGATGCGGATATTTATGGTCCCAATGCTCCTAATATGTTTGGCATATCCGATGCGAAAGTTGCCGTCAGACAAGACAGCCAAGGGGAAATCTTAGAACCTGCTTTTAATCACGGAGTTAAATTGGTATCGATGGCATTTTTAATCGACCCAGATCAGCCCGTAATTTGGCGAGGACCAATGCTCAACGGCATTATTCGTAAATTTCTCTATCAAGTAGAATGGGGCGAATTAGACTATTTAATTGTTGATATGCCTCCTGGTACGGGAGACGCTCAATTAACCATGGCACAAGCAGTACCAATGGCAGGGGCGGTAATTGTCACCACACCTCAAACAGTATCGGTAATTGATGCTCGTCGCGGTTTGAGAATGTTCCAACAGTTAGGGGTTAATGTTTTAGGCATTGTCGAGAATATGAGCTATTTTATTCCTCCCGATATGCCCGATAAAAACTACGATTTATTTGGTTCTGGAGGCGGAAAGAAAACCGCCGAAGAATTATCAGTTCCCCTGTTAGGCTGCGTACCTTTGGAAATTGCTCTAAGAGAAGGAGGAGATAGTGGCAATCCCATCGTCGTAGCACAACCAGAATCTGCCTCAGCTAAAGCCTTGGTTGCGATCGCCGAACAAATTGCGGCTAAAGTTTCTATTGCTGCATTGGTTTAATCCATATCTGTAGGGGCATTTCGCTAAATGCCCCTACGTTGCCCTAACTGTTTAACGTGACGGCTAATTTATCAGCAATACCTTCGATCCATTTTTCATCTTGCTTGGTGTAGCTGCGAGGCGCATTTGCCCCCAAAATGATAACTCCTCTATCGTCAATAGGCTGACAGATTACTCCTTGAGTATTTTCTGGTAGGTAGTCGAATTCTACTTTGCCTGGATATAAGTTGAGGTTGACTAAATATACAGGCTTATTTTTTGATAGTACCCGTTCGACAATCGCTCCTGGTTTAATTTCGGGATTTTTGCCCAAGATGCCCCGTCGGAGTATGGTTTTGCCATCATAATATACTGCAAGCGATCGCGTTACAGTGTTGGTCAACAATAAGTGAGATGCCCAAGCTAATTCTGTTTTAGCTGCTTCGGCTAGTTGTTCGTCTATTTCTAAACCATTTTCGCCGATGAGTTCGACGCTATCGGGGATTTTTGCTTGTATTTGTTGCCAAAGCAAACCCACTAAAATTAATACTGCTCCTTCAATGATTCCTAAAGCGTCGGATCGGGCTTGAGAATCGGTAAGTTGGCTAGTGAGCAAGCGATTGACTAAGAGTAATGTTCCTGCTATTCCTCCTGCAAAGAAAGGTAGTAATCTTAAAATGTAGTTGGTATCTGGTTTTTTCATTTTGGCTATTGACTAAGGAAGCAGTTCTTTAAACAATATATAGATAAACCAGTAATTTATAATTCAATAAAACACGTTATAAAAGCGATCGCAATTAATCATCATGGCAGTTATGAAAAAAGGAACTTTAGTTCGCGTACTCAAAGAGCAACTAGAAGGCAGTCTAGAGGCGAAAGCTAGTGACGTTCGTCTTCCTTCTTATTTGTTTAACAGTAAAGGGGAAATCTTAGATGTTAATGAAGAATACGCCCTAGTGCAATTTTACGTTCCTTCTCCTAGTGTTTGGTTGCGTTTGGATCAATTGGAAGCAGCTAAGTAATAATTTCTCAAAGATAAGTTAATCATTGAGGTGGGGTGAAGGGGAAAAGGGGAAAAGTGTGATTTTTCTATTAAAACCATTGTCTTTCCTCTTTGCTAAATTCAGATAATCATCAAACTCAGCATTTACTGCGCTTTTCACATGGGTAGACCACATAATTAAACTTTAAAAACTAAGAACTAAAAACTAAAAACTACGAACTAGTAAATTTTCCCAGAGAGCTATTCAACTGAAAACGGCTGTAAAAGAATACATCAAGCGGCAAGGGCACGGCTGTCTGGGAACAAAAACAACTAAAAAAGAAATTGAAAAGGAAAATCCTTTGTACCCCATTCCACATTCTAAAGATATGGATCTGGGATCTATTTTCAGAAACCCGAGGCTGACGTTAGTTGGGTGGTAGTTCCTTTTTCGTTAAAGATAGGTTGAAGTCAATCGGTTTAGGCGATCTTCCTTTTAAAGAAGCAATATCCTGAAGGATCTGTTGTTGTTGCTGTTGGATCTGTTCTAAACGAATGAGGATATCTTGCAACTGTTGAGAATTTTCGGTTATTTCGTAGGTAGTAATAGTAGTATTGGTTACATCCTGTTTTGGTTTAAATTCCCAGCCAAAAAGCAATTTGAGGAGCAACCAGGGCGAGCGCAAAATCCACAACCAGGCGCGATCGATAGTTGTTGCAACAGCACGATAAATTGTCAGAAATAAACGAATTATTACAATCGTAGCAATTGTAATGACAACAGCACTTATTAAAGGATGATTTAACAACCAGTTGAGTAAAGGATGATGGCTCAACCATACATCCAAGCGAGAATTAAAGGAATTTCCAATACTGTCTAAAAGATGATTATTCCACTCAAACGGTTGCATCTATTCTAAAACCTATATAAATACAGTACTCATCATTTTTCAATGTCCCTTCAATCCATGATAATCGGTGTGACTTGTTAATATTTTTACATTTTGGGGAATTATAAAACTGAAGGTTGATTTCGATCGGCAACATACCAGTTTTCAACAAGTCAAAAGTACCTGGAGAGACCCTTGTTCAAATCGAGGACAAAAAGTTTGAGACAAATTTTCTCTTATTTACCTCGACTTTTATTTTAGAGCATAGTAAAAACTAAAAAATTTTGATTAATAAAACCAAAAAATATTCATAAATCTCCAATTAAATTTTCGTATGTTGAATCCCAACCTATTCGTAAGCTGCAATTATATTCTGAGAGGAAGTTTGTAATGACGACTGCCAAAAATGGAATTAGTCATGCTCGGACTCACGTTCAACAATTTACACCCACCAAGCAAATTGAGCTTTTTGAGTCTCTCAAAGAGTCGCGGTTTAGCGGTCAGTTGCTTATTTCCGACGCACAAGATAGAACCTGGATCTTATATTTATACCTAGGTCGTATTGTCTACGCTAGCGGAGGGAATCATCCCGTCAGAAGATGGAGAAGACACGTTATTGCCTTTTGTCCAGAACGACTATCTTATGTTGAAGAAATTCAGTCAGCTTTAGCTGATATCGCTCAGGAAGAATCAAGAATTTCTTGGGAGTATCAATTACTGTCTGTTTGGATCGACCAAAACAAAATCACTAGAGAGCAAGCTACAAAAGTCATTCGAGCAACCGTAATCGAAATTTTATTTGATATTACCCAAGCTGTCGATCTGACTTTTGAGTCGGTTAAAGATAATCTACTGTCCACAAGACTAATTTTGATTGATGCCGAGCAAGTAATTAAAGAGGCTAGCAAGCTTTGTCATGCTTGGCGGGATGCCAAAGTAGCAGATCGCTCTCCCGATATGGCACCTATAATTCGGCAACCAGAAGCCTTACGCAAAAAAACTTCGCCCCAAGTATATGAGAATCTTAGTCAATTACTCAATGGCAAACAAACCTTAAGAGACTTAAGCGTTCGCATGAAAAGGGATGTAGTAACTGTAACCCGTTCCCTACTACCTTACATTCAATTAGGCTTGGTGCAGTTAATTGAGGTCGCGGATATTGCTCCTCCCGTTTCAACTCCCGTAGCTCAAAAGCTATTTAAACGAAAAACTCCTCGTCGTATCACCATTGCTTGTATTGACGATAGCCCGATTATTTGTCAGACAATGGAAAGCATTATTAAAGATGCAGGATATAACTTTGTGAGTGAGATGGATGGGCTAAGAGCGATCGCTGTATTACTCAGTCGCAAACCCGATCTAATTTTTCTCGATTTAGTGATGCCTAATACCAATGGCTATGAAATTTGTTCTCAGCTACGCAAACTGTCTTTTTTTAAAAATACTCCCATCGTAATTTTGACAGGAAATGATGGCATTGTCGATCGCGTGCGAGCCAAAATGGTAGGTTCGACAGATTTTTTGGGCAAACCCGCTCAAAAAGAACAGGTGCTAGAAACTATTAATAAATATGCTGTTAAAAAAGCTAGTAAATAAGCTATATATTGATTGCTAATTTATTTTTTACTGTTAGTTTTAATTGCCATCGGGGAACTATAAAATTGTTTACAAAAACATTTGTAATTATCTGAATTCATTATGAAACAGCAAAATACAGTACAAAATCCAGAAAAATTGAGGTAACAATTATTATGGGATACACTTTAATTGTTGATGACTCGGCAACCGAAAGAACAATTATCACTGGTTGCTTAGAAAAAGTTGGAATTAATGTTTCTGTTGCTCTAAGTGGAGAAGAAGCTCTAGAAAAAATAGGTCGAGATTGTCCCGATTTAATTGTTTTAGATGTAGTTTTGCCAGGGCGTAGTGGTTTTGAAATTTGTCGCGAACTTAAAGGTTCGGAAAATACTAATAAAATTCCAATTATTTTGTGTTCTACCAAAGGTACAGAAATGGATAAATTTTGGGGTATGAAACAAGGTGCAGATGCCTATATTCCCAAACCCATAGACCAAGAAGAATTAGTTAAAACAGTCCAACAGCTAATTGCTTGAGTAAAATTAGCTGTCAATTTACCAAGGACAATTTATTCAGCAAAATATACTAAGGATAGTTAATAATTGTGTCCGAGCTATTTTCTCAATCTAGCCAATTAAATTCCAGTACGAGATCGAGCGAGCGAATAAAAGAAGAGCAATTCTTACGCTTTAATCTTCATTCTCGTACTCAACTAATGTTGCCGATCGGACAAATTACCGAAGTCTTAAAAATTCAATTTGGTCAAATTGTTCCCATACCTCAAATGCCATCTTGGGTCATGGGAGTTTATAACTGGCGAGGAGACATTCTCTGGATGGTAGATCTCGGACATTTAATTGGTCTTGAACCTTGGTATCAAACCAAAAGTAATCGCTCTAATCATACTGCAATTGTTTTATCTCCCCATAAAGAAAAAGGAGCGAGTAATACAAAAACTAAGATAAATCTGGGGTTGGTTATTGCCAAAGTTGAAGATATTGAAATGTGTAAGGTTACTGATATTCAACTACCACCAAATTCTACAGTTGAAGGACAAATAGCATCTTTTTTACATGGATATTGGCTCAAGCCAGAAGGAGAAATGATTATGGTATTAGATGGAAAAACCATAATCAATGCTATGCCCACAAATTTAGCCAATTAGATTTGTTTGTCAAAACTAAATTGTTAACAGACTAATTTTTTTATAGACAGATTAACTTATCTCTAGATTGAGTTTTATGAATAACTTGCCCCAATTACCAAATCAAACCAAAAATGCTCTCGCTACCGAATCTTTAGCAGTAAAATATCCACTGTTCAAAAAACTCTACGATTTCCCCATTAATCGCAAAATCAATTTAATTCCTTGGGTGAGTTTTAGTGGATTATTAGTAGTCTTAGGGGCAGGAGCTTTAATTGTTTCTAGTTCTTTAAAAAACCAGTTATTTAAACAATTAGAATCTGGACTAGCCGTCAAGAGTCAAATTATCAATCTTTTAGTCTTCGATCGCGAGCAAATAGATAATTTACCTCTTTTAGAACAAACAGTTAATGCTTTTACTGGCGAGCAAAGTTATAGTGCAGTTTACCTGGCTCAAAAAAATGGTGAGTTTACTTTAGCTTCTTCAGCAGAAAATGTTGACGGAGTTAAAAATAGTGGTGTATCTTTACCCAGCAAAGAAATCATCAACCTAGCAATTTCTAGAGAGGGTGAAATAGTCGAGCTAAAGACAAAAATAAATAATGTTAAATACATCTTGGCGGCTCAAACCCTAGTCGATAATACGGGGCAGGCTAGAGGTGTGTTGATCCACGGTAGTTCTCTAGGTTCGATTAACCAGGTCATTGTTAGCAGTTTTCTAGCTCAATTAGTACTGGCAATTGTAATTCTTATTTTAGTTATTTACCTGAGCAAAATTCTCGGACTGGCGATCGCCCAACCCATTCAAACTCTGCAAAAAGTCGCTCAAGACTTTGCCGATGGCAATCTCCAAGCCAGAGCGGTAGTGGATACTAGAGATGAAGTCAGTTTATTAGCTAATACCTTTAACATTCTGGCTGATTCTATCGAAATCAACGAGTCTCGGCTCAAACAGGAAGCCGAACGATCTCGCGTCCTCAAACAAATTGCCTTAGACATCTCTGAAGCTAGCAGCTGGGAAGATATTCTACAAACTGTTGTTAACAGCAGTAAAAGAGTGTTAAATGCCGATCGCTTTGTTTACTATAAACTCGATGCTAACGGTCGAGGAAAAGTCATTGCCGAGGCAGTGGAAGAACAATATCCTTCGGCATTAAATGCTGAAATAAATAATCCCGATCTTGCGGAAGAAGATATTAACCAGTACCAGCAAGGTGAAGTAAAAGTAATTACTAACATCTATCAAGCGGATTTAAGCGATTCTTACCTCAAGAGATTAGAGCCTTATGAAGTAATTGCTAGTGCAGTTGCTCCCATTATTATTGGAAATAAGTTAATGGCTTTATTAATCGCCCATCAATGTAGCGAGCCAAGGGCTTGGCAACAAGATGAAATAGACTTATTAAAAGATATTGCGTCCCAGGCTGGTACTGCGGTAGAAAAAGTAGAGTTCTTAGAAAAACAAAGACAAGCAGAGCAGAAAGAGAGAAAAGCCAAAGAAAATCTGCAACGGAGAGCTTTAGAACTACTAATGGAAGTCGATCCAGTCAGTCGCGGAGATTTAACAGTACAGGTGAAGGTACAAGAAGATGAAATCGGTACGATTGGCGACTCTTATAACGCCACTATTGAAAGTCTACGCAAACTGGTAGCACAGGTACAAACCGCAGCGGCTCGGGTATCTCATACTACTAGTGACAAAGATGTTTCAATTCAAGAATTATCCACTGGTGCTTTGGCTCAAACCCAAGAAATTAATAACGCTCTAGCCAGAATTCAAGGTATCACTGATTCCATTCAAGCCGTAGCGCGCAATGCTAAATCCGCCGAAGCAGCAGTGTTACGAGCAGCAGAAACCGTTAAGGCTGGTGATGATGCGATGAATCAAACCGTAGAGGGTTTCCAAGAAATCCGCGATAATGTTGCTGAAACAGCTAAGAAAGTCAAGCGTCTTGGGGAATCATCTCAAAAAATCTCTAAGGTAGTCAATGTAATCAGTAATTTTGCCGATCAAACCAACCTACTAGCGTTAAATGCTTCTATTGAGGCAGCCCATGCAGGAGAAGAAGGTAGAGGTTTTGCAGTAGTTGCCGACGAAGTACGCTCCCTTGCCCGTCAGTCAGCAGAAGCAACGGCAGAAATCGAAGCCTTGGTAGCAGAGATTCAAGCAGAAACTAACGAAGTAGTAGCTGCTATGGAAGCTGGTACGGAACAGGTGGTAGCAGGGACAAAACTCGTCGATCGCACCCGTAATTCTCTAATCGAAATTGCCGATGTGAGTCAAGAAATAAATCAGTTGGTAGAAGATATTGCAACGGCTACCGTCGAACAGTCTCAAGATTCGGAAGTAGTTACTAAAACCATGATCCAGGTAGCTGCTATTTCCAATAAAACCGCCACTGAAGCGGGAGAAGTATCGACTTCCTTTAAAGATTTATTGATCGTGGCACAAGAATTACAAAATAGCGTGGCTAAATTCAAAGTTAGTTAGCCGATAGTTAACTGTTAATCGATCGAACAATAAATACCATGACCAACTTATTGCCTGACGGCTACTCCGAATTAGCTTTAGACCAAACTCTCTCCGACAGGGGAAAATTAATTACTGCTTCCTGGTGGGAACGTCAAAGTCTCCGTTTTAAAACCACTGTTTTGGCAATTGCCATTGGGGTTATTCCCACGGTAGCAATAGGTTCGACGGCATACTATTTTGCTGCTAATTCTATTGAAAAGGAAACTACTACTCTGCGTAAAACTCTAGTTGCCGATCTGCAAAACCAAGTTAATGTTTTTATGAGCGATCGCTTTGGAGATATTAAAGCTCTGGCTAACTCGGATATTTTTACCGATCCAAAATTACGCCAAATAGTTACTGCCGAACAAAAGTCAGCCGCCCTACAAAAATTTCAAGACGCTCGCAGTATTTATAACAGTATTGCTGTATTTGATGCTAAGGGGGATTTTATTGCCAAAACCGATGGTAAAAGTTTGGGCAATCATCTCAATCGGAGTTATATTCAAGCAGCTTTGAAAACAGATGGCGCAATAATCAGTCAGCCCAGAATTTCGACTAGTTCTGGAACTTATAGTATCTACACAGCATCCCCCATTAAAGACCGAGTTTCGGGAAAAACTATTGGCTTCGTTAGAGCGAGGATGCCCGTGGCAGTTTTAAAAGATTTACTGGCAGGATATACCAGTGGGGGAAATGAATATTATCTATTGAATGATACGGGGGATGTTTTTCTGGGTTCGGCAGGGGAATATGTAATTAAAACTCGCAGCGATAATTCGACAGTAGAAAATGAAGCCTTTGACTATGAAGCAATTAATGCTACCAAAATATTTGCGGGTACGGAAAAATTATTAACTAGTAATAGCCTCTCCGCCCAAAAAGCGATCGAAACCCAAAGTGGAAAAGAGCATTTTTTAACCTATGCCCCCGTGCAACAGATCGAAGGTTTGCCCCCTCTCAATTGGCAAGCAATCATTGCTACGGATAGTAATATTGTCTTTGCTCCTCAAAGGAGATTGCGTTTGGTCTTTATCTTGGGTACGGGAATTGTTGTCTTAGGAGTCGGGGTAGTTGCCTATAGTTTGGCGAATCGATTCTTACGCCCGATCTTATCTGCAGCAGATGCAGTGCGAGAAATTGGACGGGGCAATCTTAAGACTCAGTTAGAAATACAGGGAGCAGATGAAATCGCTCAATTAAGTGCCAATATTAATGGTATGGCTAATAAACTGTCTGATTTTGTTGAGATTCAAGCTCGACTGGCTCAACAGTCAGAAACAATTAAAAATGCTACCCTACAATTTACTACTGCTGCTAATCCTGCTGAGATTTTAGAAATTGCAGTGGGAGAGGTTGGTCAAACTCTTTCTGCCAATCGAGTTGTTTACTATCAATTGATTGACGAGCGTTCTGGTAAAATTGTTGCCGAATCTTTGTCTGCTGGTTCTTCATCCCTGCAAAATACCGAGATTTTGAATCCCGAACTGGTTAATACCTATTTGAGCAAACACCAGCAAAATAATCGGAATATTGAAGTAGTTGCAGATATTTTAGAAAGTAATAATATATCTCAGGCTTATCTTCAAGTAGCTCAAAGTTTGGGCATTAAGGCTAGTTTAATTGCTCCTGTAACCATTGAAGACAACCTAGATGGTTTACTGATGGTACATCAATCTACTAAGCGTAGTTGGTTAGATGAAGAAGTAGAATTTATCAATCAAATTGCCAATCAAATCGGCTTTGGGATTACTCGCTTGCAATTCCTCGAACGGCAAAAAGCAGGAGAAATAAGAGAAAAAGCAGCCAAAGAAGCAATCCAAAGTCGTGCTTTAGATTTATTAAAAGAAGTCTACGATGTTTCTACAGGAGATTTAACCGTTAGAGCGAAGGTTACCGAAGATGAAATTGGCACGATCGCCGATTCCTATAACGCTACGATTGAAAGCTTACAAAAATTAGTCAATCAAACAAAATTTGCCGCTCTAGAAATGCAGAGTAATACTTCTACTAACGATCTGGCAATACAAACTTTGGCAGCAGAAACCCTGACTCAAACCCAAGAAATTGCCCATACTTTAGATCGAGTCAAAGCTATGGAGCAATCTATCGAGCAAGTATCTCTTAATGCCTCTCAAGCCGAGGAATTTGTCAAACAAGCTAATTTGACTATTCTTCAAGGGGATAAAGCAATGAATCATACCGTAGCAGAAATTAATGCAGTCAAAAATACGGTTACAGAAACGGCAATGAAAGTACAAAAACTAGGAGAATCGTCTCAAGAAATCTCTCAAGCAGTTAATTTGGTCGGTCGTTTTGCAGCCCAAACTCATCTGTTGGCACTCAAAGCCTCTATTGAAGCTGCTAGGGCGGGAGAGCAAGGTAAAGGTTTTGCCGTAATTGCTAACGAAGTGCGATCGCTCGCTACCCAATCGGCAGATGCTACAGCGGAAATTGAAACTCTAGTTACCAAAATACAACTGGAGACTAACGAATTGGCAGAAGCAATGAATAAAGGAACGGAACAAATTACTGTGGGTAACGAATTAGTTCGACAAACCCAACAAAGTTTAACCCAAATTAGTCAAGCTAGTGATGGAATTAACCAACTGGTTAATTCTATTGCTCAAGCAACTCAACAACAGTCCCAAACTTCAGCCCAAGTTACTCAAGCCATGACCAATGTTGCCGAAATTGCCGAACATAATTCTCAAGCTGCAACTCAGGTTTCTAGCTCGATTAAAGAGTTATCTGCCGTAGCAGAGAAACTTCAATTAGGCATCGGCAAATTTAAAACTTAATCTATTCTCTCTTCCCTAAATTGCCAATTATATCTAAATCATGTCTCTCAACCCCGATATCCGCGATCAGGCGTATCAATTTTTTATCGAAGAAGCTCAAGAACTCCTGCAAGTTCTTGAATCTGGTTTGCTCGAACTCCGCGAAGACCATAGTACTCCCAAGGTACACGAATTGATGCGGGCGGCTCACTCGATTAAAGGTGGTGCGGCTAGTGTTGAATTGAGTGCTATTGAATTGCTAGCCCATCGTTTGGAAGATTTTTTTAAAGCTCTTTATAGTGACAGCGTTGAGTTTGATGAAGAATTAGAAGGTTTATTGTTGCAAGGGTACGATTGTCTTTCTCATCCCCTACTGGAACAAATCGAATCGGGTACTTACGACGAAGAAGCAGCTTTGTTAACTGCCGAACCAATATTTGCTGCTTTGGAAGTGCGTTTAGAAGATGCCTTGAAAAACGCCGATAGTTATATTCCTAGTTCTAACGATCTTGGGGTAGATATTGTAGCTTCAATCTTTGAAGTAGATGTGGTTCAGGCTTTAGAACATTTAGAGGAAGTAGTTGCTAATCCGAATAACTATGATTTGGCAGCAGAATTGCAGGAAACATTAGATCTGTTTGCAGGTTTTGCTGAATTATTTAATTTACCTGGGTTTAGCGAGATTATTCAAACTTCTCAAGCTGCTTTGGGGCAAAATTCTCACCGAGTTTTAGAGATTATTCAGGCAACTTTAGCGGATTGTACTGTAGCTAAAGATGTTGTTTTGGCAGGCGATCGCGATCGCGGTGGAGAAGTATCGACAATATTAAGGGAGTTGGCGGAGTTAAATAGTTCGGCTATTGCTGAAGATACAGCAGAATTATCCTTCGAGATTCAAGACGATGGTATGTGGGGTAGCGCGCCTGCCTCAGATCCTTTTGCAGAGGATATCTTTGGTGCAATTCCTAATTCGGAAACCCCAGCAGAAAGCGAAGTATTAACTCCTCAAGATGCGGTTGATGATGTGTTTGGCACTATGCCCGAAGCAGAAGCGGCGATCGCCAATAACAATCTCGACGATATCTTTGGCGCAATTCCTAGTTCGGAAACCCCAGGAGAAACCGAAGTATTAACTCCTCAAGATGCGGTTGATGATGTGTTTGGCACTATGCCCGAAGCAGAAGCAGAGATCGCCAATAACAATCTCGACGATATCTTTGGCGCAATTCCTAGTTCGGAAACCCCAGCAGAAACCGAAGTATTAACTCCTCAAGATGCGGTTGATGATGTGTTTGGCACTATGCCCGAAGCAGAAGCAGAGATCGCCAATAACAATCTCGACGATATCTTTGGCGCAATTCCTAACCTAGAAACCTCAACAGAAACCGAAGCCTTAACTCCTCAAGATGCGGTTGACGATCTGTCTGGAACTATTCCCGATACCAACACAACTCCAGAAGAAGTTATTGACTCCTCTTCTGCTAGGGAAAATCTGGAAGAGGCAGTTAAATCAATTGAAAATATTTTCGATACTCTTCCCCCTATAGAAAATGATTCAGAATCCTTAATTGCGCTTCCAGAAAAAAAAGTAGTCGAGCAACAACCCGCAACATTTTCACCCAAGAAGGCTCAGCCAGCCAAAGGGAAAAAAGCTCCTGCCCAACTCTCCGTTAAAGTAGATCTCGAACGTTTGGAAAGGATGAATAATTTGGTAGGCGAACTAACCATCAACCGCAATAGTTTGTCACTGCAAAACCAGCAGCTACAAGAAAATGTTACGGAATTGGGACAGAAATTTTTCCGCTTTCGAGAAGTTACTCAAAAGCTGCGGGAAATATCCGACGAAATAGTTTTAGAAAAGCGATCAAGCCATAATTCTCCTGGAACTATCGGTTCTCATTTCAGTCATTCCGTTGATGAGTCGGCGGAATTTGATGCGTTAGAAATGGATAGCTATAGTAATTTATATGCTTCGATTCAAAATGTTTTAGAAGAAATAGTTCAACTAGAAGAAAGCGTTGATGATATAACTATTTTTGCCAAACAATCCGATCGCACTATTAATAGCCAACGTCAGATGTTGGGACAAATGCGAGACGAATTGATGTGGGTGAGAATGTTGCCTTTGGATAAAATCTTACAGCGTTTTCCTCGTACTCTGAGGGATTTATCAAAAAAATATCACAAGCCAGTAGAGCTAAAAATGACTGGTACTGGGGTTTTAGTCGATAAAGCCGTATTAGAAAAACTATCCGATCCTCTATTACATCTTTTACGTAACGGTTTCGATCATGGCATTGAATCTCCTTCAGAAAGAGAGAAACAAGGTAAATCTCCCAACGGCAAGATTGAAATAAATGCTTACCATCAGGGAAATCAAACAGTAATTGAAATCAAAGACGATGGTAAAGGTTTAGATGTAGAAAAAATCGCCCAAAAAGGTATTGAAAAAGGTTTGATTTCGGCTGCTGAACTTGCCAATGCCACCAAAGAGAGAATCTACGATCTAATTTTTGAACCAGGATTTTCTACCGCCGCTAAAGTTAGTGAATTATCTGGTAGAGGAGTGGGGATGAATATTGTGCGATCGCAAATTGAAACCCTAAAAGGCAAAATTACGGTCACCTCTAGCCCTGGAGAGGGTTCTATCTTTACTTTACGTCTACCATTAACCCTCACTATTGCTAAATTACTGGTATGTTCTTTGGGAACGACTTCTTTTGCTCTACCTTCAGATAGTATTGAAGAAATTATTATTCCTTTAGCAGAACAAATTAAAATTTCTAACGGACAGAGGTTTTTAATCTTTAATGGCAAGCTAGTTCCCATTTATTGTCTGCCAAAAATATTAAATTATAACTGTCCGATACCCGATGCAGAAGACGCGACGAATAAAGCTTTTAAAACCATTGATGCACCTGAAGATTGGTTTGCGCCATTATTGCTATTGCGACGGGGACAAAAATTATTTGCTTTGGAAGTAGTGAGTTTGGTTAGCGAACAAGAACTAGTAATCAAACCCTACGGAAAAGCGATCGCAGCCCCAAAATATAGTTATGGTTGTACTATTTTAGGTGATGGTAGTTTAATTCCAGCTTTTGACGGTTCGGCTCTCATCGGTACTCTATTGGGAGAAGAAATTATTCCCACTTCCTCCGAGGTGAATTATGCCCTCGAAGAGTTAGAAGATACGGGAAGTAGCGGAGAAAATTCCACAGCAACCCAGCAACCCGCGAGGGACAAAAAGCTAACTCCTGTCCAAACAATTATGGTTGTCGATGATTCTACTGCCCTACGTCGGACAATGGCTTTAACTCTAGAAAAGCAAGGCTACCGAGTTATTCAGAAAAAAGATGGCAAAGATGCCTTAGATGGATTTA
>NZ_JBZNBU010000349.1:0-2643 GCF_058530065.1 Waterburya sp.
GCCAATATCAGGGTCAATTTCTTGAGTCATTTTACGAATGGCAAAAACGCTAAAACCTAACGACCAAATACCCAGCAAAGCTTGCTCCATTTCTACAGGCATTATTCCCGTCATGTGTCCTAGTAATAGTAAAGGTACGATGGGAGTGAGTATTTTAGTTTCCGCTCGATTGAAACAAAAAGCTTCTTTTAAAAAGATGCCCGTCAAGGCAGCAAAGGTAAAACCAGTACCCAACAAAGTTAGAGGATGGTTATAAATATATAAAGCTAAAGGTTCGTTTGCTTGGCTTGCGATCGCAATAGTAGCGATCGTGCCAATTAACCAAAAGCCTTGTAAGACTCGATGCAACAGTTTCATGTAAATATGAATAAAATAGAGGCTAACTCCTAAGCCGATGGTAAATAGAGCAAATAAAGGAGTTATGGCAGGTATGGCAGCTTCCCCTTGGATAAAAAATAAATTACTAGCGATCGCAAAACTAATGGCTGCTATTACCAAACCTCCCCGATATATCAGCACTTCCAGGCGATCGTCTTTGGTAATTTCGTACTTGCCAAATTGTCCTTGATAAGTTTGTGGTGGTTTATTGAGGATGCCAATCATAGCTCTTACCTTAATTGTTAATAATTACTTTAATTAAAAGTAGTCTAAAACATATGCTGATTAAAATAGCGATCGAGTCAAAAAAGCAAATTCAGACTATTTTTCCCTAATAATAAAGGCTTACAGCTGTTCTACTTAAACAAACCAATGGCAATAAATCTTAGTAAAGGACAAAGAATTTCTTTAGAAAAAGTATCCCCAGGATTAGTACAAATCTTCATTGGCTTGGGTTGGGATATCAATGTCACTGATACGGGCAGCGATTTTGATATTGATGCTTCTCTATTTTTAGTCGATAGTAACGAAAAACTACTTTCCGACCAACATTTTATTTTTTATAACAATCAAATCAGCCCAGATCCCGAAAAATCCATTCAACAACGAGGAGATAACCGCACGGGTGAAGGAGAGGGAGACGACGAAATTATTGATGTAAATTTAACCACTGTGCCTACCGACATCGATAAAATAATTATCACCGTCACCATTCACGAAGCAGACAAACGCCAGCAAAACTTCGGACAAGTGAGTAATGCTTTTGTGCGAATCGTTAATTGCGAAAATGAAGAAGAAATTATTCGCTACGATCTAACCGAAGACTTTTCGATTGAAACCGCCCTAATTATGGCAGAGCTTTATCGCAAAGATGGGGAATGGCGCATGAATGCAGTTGGTGCTGGTTACGAAGGTGGTTTGCAAGCTCTAGTAGACCGATTTCAGAAATAATTAAGATCGAATATCAGACATGGCAGTAAATCTCAGTAAAGGACAACGAATATCCTTAGAAAAAGTCGCTCCTGGTTTGAGTCAAGTGTTTGTCGGTTTGGGTTGGGATACCAACATAACCGATACGGGGGGCGATTTTGATATTGATGCTTCGGTATTTCTCCTAGATAGCAGCGATAAATTAGTTTCCGATAATCATTTCATTTTTTATAACAATCTTGCTAGTCCCGATGCCAATAAATCTGTCGAGCATATGGGGGATAACCGCACGGGTGCGGGGGAAGGAGACGACGAAGTAATTAAAGTCAATCTCCAACAAGTGCCTGGGGAAGTGAATAAAATTGTCATGACTGTGACCATTCACGAAGCAGAAAAACGCCAGCAGAACTTCGGACAGGTACAAAATGCTTTCGTACGGGTAGTAAATGCTGAAAATAGCGAAGAAGTAGCTCGTTATGACCTAACAGAAGACTTTTCTATTGAAACTGCTCTCATTATGGCAGAACTATATCGCAAAGATGGTGAGTGGCGAATTAACGCAGTTGGGGCTGGTTATCAAGGAGGATTACAGGCACTCCTCGACCGCTATCAAGGCTAACTTAAGCTACCTAAATTAGCTACAATCATACAATCCGATTAAATATAAAATAAGGCATAGCTGCATGATTCCTACAGTTATAGAAAGTTCGGGGCGCGGCGATCGCGCCTTTGATATATACTCCCGTTTATTGCGAGAAAGAATTATTTTTCTGCGGGGACAAGTTACTGACGAGATGGCAAACTTGATTGTCGCTCAACTGCTATTTTTAGAAGCAGAAGATCCTGACAAAGATATTTATCTTTATATTAATTCCCCTGGTGGCTCGGTTTCTGCGGGGATGGGGATGTTTGACACCATGAATCAGATTCGCCCCGATGTCTGTACGATCTGCATCGGTTTGGCTGCCAGTATGGGAGCATTTTTGCTCAGTGCGGGGACAAAAGGCAAGCGCATGAGTTTGCCCAACTCTCGGATTATGATTCACCAACCTTTAGGAGGGGCGCAAGGACAAGCAACAGATATTGAGATTCAAGCCAAAGAAATTTTGTATCTCAAGCAAAAACTCAATCAACACCTAGCAGATCACACAGGGCAACCTCTATCCAAAATAGAAGAAGATACCGAAAGAGACTTCTTTATGTCTGCGGAAGAATCTCAAGAATATGGTTTGATCGATCGGGTAATTTCCCGTCGTCCTTCTGTGGTCAATCCTCCAGAACCCGTGGCTAATTAAATTGAGAATAAATAATTAAATGTTTGTGTAGGGATGCTTA
>NZ_JBZNBU010000350.1:0-7664 GCF_058530065.1 Waterburya sp.
AAAGTGCGGTCTTGGGCGGGGCTTTCAAGCACCTGAAATAAATTCAGGTGTCAGCCCCTTGGCTCTCCCCCATGAGGAGGCACGGACTCGGAGCTTGCATCCGAGTATGGAGTGCCGTCAACTTTTTCAAGACGCGCCTTAGGGCGATATTATGCCCTTGTGGTACGCGGTGAGACAGTCCGTTGCGGTGAGGCACTTTCGGTGGGCGGGTTTCCCGACTTGAGAAAAGTGCCGAATCCGAAGGAGTCTGTGACCCGTTGAAGGAACTGTCGAACCCTTTAGGGGGTCTTCCCTCTGATAGCTACCCTCACAGATAAATTTTCTGATCCCGAACTGATACCAAATTGAAAAAAGAATGCGACACATTCTGTAAGGGTCGTTCGCGAACGACTTTTAGTTGCGGTAAACTACGCCCCTTACTGCCCGCTGAAAATTAAGAACTGTACGGGCGGTTCGTGAACCGCCTCTAAAAACTAAAAACTATTAGCCAATCAATCCTGAAAAATGAGCGATCGCGCCAATAATTGCCCCAGCTACAATTAACCAAATGGGATTGATTTTAAATTTTAATAAAGCGATCGCGCTCAGAATAGCCATAACAACGGTCAACCAATCGATTAGCGCAGCCCGCCCTAAAGTGAAAGTAACTCCAGCCATCAAACCGAGAGAGGCAGCATTGACCCCATCTAAAAAGCCACTCGCCCAAGGAGATTGACGTAATTTTGACACCCAAGGATTGACAATTCCTACTAACAGAAAAGCAGGTAAAAATATACCGACAGTTCCCGCGATCGCACCCAGATTTCCTGCCAGTAAATAGCCGACAAAAGTAGCCGTAGTCAGGACAGGCCCAGGAGTAATTTGTCCGATGGCGATCGCATCTAATAGTTGTTGAGAGGTTAACCATTGATTCCGTTCGACTAAATCCCGTTGTAGAAAAGCTAACAAGACATAACCGCTGCCATAAAGGATCGAACCGATTTTGAGAAAATAAAGAAATACACTCCCCCAAGCTACGGAGATAGCGGTTGTAACTCCCCCCGCAGAAGCAAACATCTGGGGTAAGGGTAATAAAATCAGCCCATTCAGGTTGCGATTGTTTTGCCAGTTTTTAATTACCATGACTGCCAAACCCAGCAAAAACAACAACAGAACTTCGTTAAAATTAGCTAGATAAGCTGCGATCGCCCCAATTCCCGCAATTCTGGTAATCGTATCTTTCATTGCCTTATTGCCCAGTTTCCATAAGGCTCTCAGTACCACAGCCACAATTGTTGGTTTGATTCCGTAAAGCAACCATTCCATTTGGGGTAGAGTTTGGAAGCGGACATAAAGCATCGATAACAACCAAACCACCGTCATTGCAGGGAGAATAAAACAAGTTCCCGCCACAAATAAGCCGCGCCACCCAGCTTGTTCGTAACCGATGTGAATCGCTAATTCTGTAGAATTAGGGCCAGGAAGGAGATTGGTAACCCCCATCAAATCTAATAAATTTTCTCTCGTCATCCACCTGCGCCGTCGGACAACTTCATCATCCATCATGGCAATATGGGCTGCGGGACCGCCAAAAGCGATCGCACCCAAGCGAAAAAAGACTAGGGCTAATTCTTTGAGACTGGGTTTTTGTTGGGTTTGACTTTCAATTGCGGGGGTCATCGATCGATCTTTGAATTTCGATTGACTATACAACTCGAAAGTTAAATTTATTTAAAGAGCAAGGCGATCGCTTATTTTCTCAATCAATTAAATCCCATCATTTATTACTATAAAAATTTCAATAAAAACTAATAGCTTAACAGAGTTTAAATAAAATAATTATTTATTCTAAATTACCAATAATTAAAAACTGAGTATTTAACCTAAAAATTGCCATTTATTAAACACAAAGATTCTGGGATTTAACTTTACTCTCATATTCTTAAATATTGATGCCAAATCTAGATACATACCAGAAAGCATCTAATTAAATCGCATTATAGTTGCATTTAAAACCAATGGCTAATAGTGATAATATTCGTTTTGCTAGCTTCAATGTTGCTCTCAATCGCAGCGCAGAGGGAGAATTAATCGACGATTTATCTACTCCCGATAACCCACAGGCAAAGAATATTGCCGAGATAATTCAGCGCAATAATCCCGATGTGGTTTTACTCAATGAGTTTGATTACGATCCTAACGGGGAAGGAATTGCCTTATTTCAAGAGAATTATTTGGGTGTCAGCCAAAATGGGGTAGATCCAGTCGAGTATCCTTATGTCTATCTTGCCCCTTCCAATACGGGAATTCCTTCGGGCTTAGATCTCGATAACGACGGTACTACCGACGGCGCGGGAGATGCCTATGGCTTTGGTTTCTATCCTGGGCAATTTGGGATGGTGTTGCTATCTAAATATCCCATTGTCGAAGAAGGGGTGCGAACTTTTCAGAATTTCCTGTGGCAAGATATGCCAGGCGCATTATTACCCGACGATCCCACTACTCCCGAAGCAAATGATTACTATACCGAGGAAGAATTAGCAGAGTTTCGTCTATCTTCCAAAAGTCATTGGGATATCCCGATTGAAATTGATGGGGAAATAGTTCGCGTTTTAGCCAGCCACCCCACCCCACCTGTATTCGATGGGGAAGAAGATCGCAATGGCAGACGCAACCATGACGAGATTCGTTTTTGGGCGGATTACGTTACCCCAGGAAAGGGAGAATACATTTATGATGACAACGGTAATTTTGGCAGTTTAGGAGAAGGGGAAAGCTTCGTCATCATGGGCGATCAAAATGCCGATCCCTTTGATGGAGACAGTACTGATAATGCTATTTTGCAACTATTAGATAATCCAGTTGTGAATACTTCTGTGACTCCCAGCAGTGAGGGGGGAATTGATGCCAGCGATCGCACTAATCAAATTAACGATATCCACCTTGGCGATCCTGCGTTCGATACGGCAGATTTTAATGATGAGTCGCCAGGGAATTTAAGAGTTGATTATGTATTGCCTTCGGTAGATTTAGAGATTAACCAAGCAGGAGTATTTTGGACTACCGAGGGCGATCCTTTGTTTCCCTTAGTGGGTGATTTCGATCCAGAATTATTGCCTACTGGTTATCCTAGTTCGGATCATCGTTTGGTATATGCAGATGTTAGTTTGGCTGAAGCTGAAACAGATAATAATCGTCAGACTGTGACTGGGATTGAGTTCATTGGCGAGGTTAGTTTTAGTACTGGCTTTACTTTTGAAGAGACGGAAGTTGGGGGAATATCGGGATTAGTTTATGACGAGACTAATAATATTTACTATGCCCTTTCCGATGATAGAGGTAACAGGGAAAGCAAAGCCGACAGTAACGAGCCGCGCTTTTATACTGTAGAGATCGATCTTAGGGATGGGAGTTTGGATGAAGGGGATGTTGAATTCCAGACTGTTGAGTTTTTAAATAATGTTGCTGGCGATCCTTTTACTCCAGGCACAGTAGATCCAGAAGGGATAGCTTTATCTGGCGAAGGAACTTTATACATTTCCTCTGAAGGAGATGCCAATAACTTAATCGATCCTTTAATTGGGGAATTTACCACCGAAGGACAAATAGTTGATGAGTTACCTGTAGACGATAAATTTTTACCCACTGTTAACCAAAATACGGGCATCCAAAACAATCAGGCTTTTGAAAGCTTGACTACTACCCCTGACGGCAGATATCTCTTTACCGCTACAGAAAATGCTTTATTCCAAGATGGCGAAAGATCTACCATTGAAACTGGCAGCCTAGTTAGAATTATCCAGTACGATTTAGAAACAGAATTAGTTATTGGCGAATTCCTCTACGAAACCGATGCCATTCCCATCCCTTCCGCAACAGAAGATGGCTTTGCCGATAATGGTTTAGTTGAGTTATTGGCGATCGATAACACGGGGACATTTTTGGCTTTAGAACGTTCTTTTACCGAGGGAGTAGGTAACAATATTCGACTCTACGAAGTCAATATCCAAGGGGCAACAGATATCAGTGTCGTAGATAGCTTATTAGATGAGGATGGCGAGGCAATAGACGTTGATGCAACGGCTTCTAAAAGATTATTACTCGACTTTGATGAACTGGGTATTACCCTCGACAATAGTGAGGGGATATCTTTTGGCGAAATATTACCCGATGGCAGACAGTCCATCATTGTCACCAGCGATAATAACTTCAACGATGCCCAAAAGACTCAAGTATTAGCCTTTGCGATCGATACCGATACTATTCCTACCATCGCCCCCGTTACCGAAACCCCAGACGAAATTCGCTTTGGTAGTGCCGAAAACCCAGATCCAGATAATGCCCCCGATGCCGACGATCCAGCGATTTATCTCCATCCAGAAGATTCCGAACAAAGTTTTATCGTTACTACTTTTAAAAACGGTGGCTTAAGAGTCTACAACCTAGCAGGATCGGAAATTCAAAGTATTACCCCCGAAAATATTCGTTACAACAATGTCGATATTGCCTATGGCGTAGAATATCAATCCCAAGTAGCAGGAAAAACCGATACAGTCGATCTGGCGATCGCATCTGACAGGGCAAATGATACCCTAGCTATCTTTGCCATAAATCCTAATGTAAGGGCGAACGGCGGTTCGCCCCTAGAAGATGTTACCTCTATTAATATTTCTCCATCGATCTTTGGCATTGACGATGGGGAAGCTACGGCTTACGGTTTGGCTACCTATACTAGTTTGGTGGATGGCAAAACTTACGTCTTTGTTTCCCAATCCGATGGTAATAAAATCGCCCAGTTAGAAATCAAAGCAGGATTGGGCGCAGCCGATGGCTTAGAAGTCAATGCAGAAGTAGTCCGTACCTGGGAAGTACCCATCCCAGAAGGGGAAGATCCCGCAGACTATCAGGTAGAAGGGATGGTAGTTGATCGCGAGACAGGAGATTTATATGTCGGGCAGGAAGAGTTTGGTATTTGGAAATATAATGCCGAACCGAATAACGACAATCCACCTAAATTGGTAGATACCGTCGAAAACGGTAATGTAAAAGCAGACATTGAAGGTTTAACTATTTACTATGGCGAAGACGGTAACGGCTATCTCTTAGTATCCAGTCAGGGAGATAGTACTTTTGCAGTATACGATCGCGCTGGGAGTAATTCTTATCTGGGTAATTTTGCGATCGAGGATGTGGAAGAATCTGATGGGGCGGATGTTATCAACGTTCCTTTGGGAAATAATTATCCCGCAGGGTTATTAGTCGTTCAGGATGGTAGCAACGAACCTCAACTTGTTTTTGGCGATCCTGAAGATGGGGAAATTCAAAATTTCAATACCAATTTCAAATTTGTTTCCCTAGCTGACTTTGAAGCAGTATTTAATAATCTTCCAGCCTACGATCCTAATGCTTACGATCCGCGCAATCCCGAAGCCAGAACTTTAATTAACGGCGTAGCCAGCGGCGATACGACTCAAGACTCCACAGTATTGTGGACGCGCAGTAATGTCTTGGGTAACGTTACTTTTGAATATGCCACCGATGCCGAATTTAATAACATTATCGGTACGGTTGAGACGGAAGTTACTGATACGACTCTTCCCGTTAAAGTAGACATTATAGGTTTAGAAGCGGGTACAGATTACTATTATCGCGTTACCGATGCTGGAGGCGATACCGAAATTGGTGAGTTTCATACCTCTGCCGAAGTTGGTACTTATGACGGATTGCGCTTTGGGGTAGCTGGCGACTGGCGGGGAGAACTTGCCCCCTATCCCGTTATTAGTAATGCCGATGAAAATGACTTAGATTTCTTTGTCGAACACGGCGATACTATCTATGCTGATTTTGGTTCGGATGCGGTACTCAATCCCGATGGTACGCCCAAAGAACAGGTAGAAACCATCGAGGAATATCGGGCAAAACATAGCGAAGTTTATGAAAATAGGTTGGGAAGTAATACTTTTGCCGACTTGCGGGGTTCTACTTCTATTTTGGCAACCATTGACGACCATGAAGTAATCAATGACTTTGCTGGGGGCGAAGCAGCAGTCAACGACGATCGCTTTTCCGAAACCGAAGGTCTAATTAACGATACGGAACTCTTTGATAATGGTTTACAGTCTTTCCAAGAATACAATCCTCTACGGGATGAATTCTACGGCGAAGTAGATGAAGCAGTAACTTCAGCAGAAAGAAAACTCTATCGCTTTAATACTTATGGTAGCGATGCAGCAAGCTTTGTTTTAGATAGCCGTTCCTTCCGCGATCCTGTCATAACTCCCCCCGAAGACATTACCAACCCCGAAGAAATTGGAAGAGTGTTAACTGAGTCCATAACTTTAGATCGCACCTTACTAGGGGAAACTCAATTTGAGGATCTCAAACAAGATTTACTCTCAGCCGAGGAGTCGGGCATTACCTGGAAGTTTGTCATGCTGCCAGAACCAGCCCAAAATCTGTTTCCTGGTATCAATACCGATAGTTATGAAGGCTACCTTAACGAACGTGCCGAACTGCTGCAATTCATTGAGGAAAACGAAATCGATAACGTTGTCTTTGTGGCTGCTGACGTTCACATGACATCGGTAAATAATCTCACCTATCAAACCGAACCCTTTGGAGAACAAATTGCCACTAGTGTTTTTGAAGTAACCACTGGTGCGATCGCTTTTGACCCCCCAACAGGGGAAATTTTAGGTAATCTATTCATAGCCGATAATCCCGAACTTGCCGAAACTTATAACTCATTACCCATCGCTCCCGATAGTGACGATCTACCGAACGATCGAGACGATTTTGTCAAACAAGCGATCGACGACACTCTTCTAACTCCCTTGGGTTTCGATCCCATTGGTTTGAATAACAATTTACCCCAAGCAGAAGGCTTAATCGATGCAGAGTTAATTCAGGGGGATTATTATGTCGGACATACCTATGGTTGGACGGAATTTGAGATCGATCCAGATAGTCAACAGCTTACAGTTACTACTTATGGCGTAGATGCCTATTCTGAAGCGGAAATTTTAGCCAATCCCAACGCTATTAACCAACTAGAACCCATTATAGTTAGCGAATTTGTGGTTAATCCTCAAGGAACTATCGTTGAAGGAGATACTGAATTCACTCCTGTTTTTGGGACTTTGGATGATGAAACTCTAGATATTACGGGAACTAAAAATTTAGTATTTACAGGAGAAGGTAACGATACGGTCAATATCTCTGGTGGTGAAAACCGCATCTATGGCGATGGTGGTGATGATGCTTTCTTCTTAGGTACTGGCGACTTTGTAGTCGGCGGAGAAGGTTCTGACCAATTCTGGGTTGCCAATCAGGAAATACCAGAAGTAGCCAATCTCATAGCTGACTTTGAAGCAGATAGCGATGTTATCGGTTTTGGTAACTTGGGTATTAGTTTTGCAGATCTAACTCTTACTCAAGAAGAGGATAATACTTTAATTGCTACAGGAGATAAGACTGTCGCTATTTTATCGGGTATTGATGCTAATAGCCTAAGTGCGGATAATTTTGCCTTTGGCTAGGGCGTGTCATCATTGATTTACTGCGCTTTTCACATGGGTAGACCACATAATTAAACTTTAAAAACTAAGAACTAATACCAATTCTCGAATACAATGAGAGACTTCGGTTGTGGCAGGGGATAGGGGATAGGGGATAGGGGATAGGGG
>NZ_JBZNBU010000351.1:0-2655 GCF_058530065.1 Waterburya sp.
GACAGAAATCATTAAATAGCTTTGTTCCTGGTCTGTCATAGGGCGGAAACAGTTCGCTATGTCTATGTTCTGCAAAGGTTCTTAATTGATGGGGGTTGGGATCGGGATGATGAACGGCAGGAGAACGAAGATAGGGAATTTGTTGTGCTGCAAATTGCTGCTGCCATTGACTCATCCAAGTTTGACTGGGATCGAAAACTAGGAATTTAGAATAGTGTTTCGCACTTTTTTGTAACAGGTGGGTAGTTAAAGTAAGAGCCTGAACTCCTGCACCAATAATCGCGCTATCGATATATTCGGGTAATTTCACTCGTAAAAAATAATGATAATAATTATCTCTATCACTATATAATAATGATTATCATTTTAATTGACGAGCTTTTAATTAGGCTTGATGACTTCTCCTAATCAACATCTCTCTTTATTTCATCGTCCTCGTCGCCACCAACTAATTTTGTTGTCATCGAACTCACGTTGTCTAGATATTTAGAAGCGGTTACACTCACTAGGTTATACTCAAATATTAAGATACATATGCCTGACGGCGATCGCTTCTCGGACTAGCGATCTCAATGGCTATATCAATAAAATTATCAAGAAGTGTTTTGTTAGAGAGTAAACTTATCGTGTCTCGTTTCCTATCGATTATTTTGGGTCTGTTTGTTTTTCTATTTGGTAGTTTGAGTTTTAGTAACTCTGTTTTGGCTCTGGGAGTCATTAATGGAGAGCTTTCTGCCTGTCCAACATCTCCTAATTGTGTTGTCAGTCAAAATGGGGATGCCGACCACAGTATTGCTGCTATTACCTATAATGGCGATCGCGCTAATGCTAAAGAAACTTTGTTGAAAGTATTATCTG
This sequence comes from Waterburya sp., assembly GCF_058530065.1. NCBI lineage: Bacteria > Bacillati > Cyanobacteriota > Cyanophyceae > Pleurocapsales > Pleurocapsaceae > Waterburya > Waterburya sp. The sequence continues at coordinate 859 of NZ_JBZNBU010000351.1, forward strand.
TAGTGCCTCGTACGGAAATTATCGAAGAAACCAATAACTACGTTCTTGCCGAGTCTACTAGTCGTATTTTTAAGTTTGTTGATGATGTAGAATTTTATTTCCCAGAAGATGAAAAAACAATTCAAGTCCGCTCTGCTTCTAGAGTTGGAGAATCGGATTTAGGGGTCAATCGCAGACGTATCGAACAAATTCGGTTGGCGATAGAAGACTTAGGTGTTTAATGTTTAATCTTTATTGATTGATAGATAAATAGATAAATGAAAACTTCTTCCCCTGTTAAGCAGATAGCTAGGATTAATCGACTGCGTCGTATTAGTCGAGTCTTAGATAATGCGATCGCCATACCTGGAACAAAAATAAGTTTCGGTTTAGACCCGATTCTAGGTTTGCTTCCTGGGGGAGGAGATACGATTACTGGGGGATTGTCGGCATATATCGTCATTGAAGCCGCAAGAATGGGCATTCCTAGGAAAGTACTAGGTCAGATGGTAGTAAATATCCTCTTAGACTCTTTTGCGGGAACTATTCCCGTTTTGGGAGATTTATTTGATGTAGGTTGGAAATCGAATGTCAAAAATATTCAATTGTTAGAACGGCATTTAGATATTGTTGAAGGGAAAAATAATAATCCTTGGTTAATTTTCGGTTTGATTCTCTTACTTGCCATCATTATTTTGGGTTTTGCTACCATCGCCTTTTTTTCCGTTAGGTTTTTCTGGAACTTAGTTGTTGCTTACAAGTAGCTAGAAACAGAACGTAATTCTGGAGGAATGGGAGTATCAGTCGAAAATTCCAAATTGGTTTCGCGATCGCTTAAATATCCCGATTCTGCAAATGCCAACAGCATTCTAGCAAGAGCGATCCAGACTTGGCGATCATATTCCCAATCTTTATTCCTAGAGTTGAAGCAAGTAATGGATTTTAAAGCCCAAAAATAGCTATTGCGCACTACAGAACCGCCTTTTTTGTAGGCTGGCAGATCTTCAAGAGCGATCGACAAGATATCATCTTCTATTTTGACTCGCATGAAGCCTCCAGCGACTAAACCCTAAGGGTTGTCCCCATTCGAGGATAAATAGTCGTGGTATCTTGGTCAATCACCATTGCAGGTCTTGCCCACAAAGATGACAGACTTACCCAGTTTCCAGGTTTACTGTCAGAACTTTGGCTGACAAGCAACTTGCCGTATTTAGTGGCAAGTTTAAGCTTATACGCTATATATCTAGCTGCAATATTGTACGAAGCACTTAGATCTATATAATCTATGGCATATCTTTTCTTGGTGCTGAACGATCCAAGTGCATAGTTATCTTTATCTCGTTTGACTTTACCTGTTCCGTCGTAGGCTGTACTTGATGTACCTCGTGCGTAGACAGATACTATCTTTATTCCATTCTCTTGTCCCAATTACTTTACAGATTAAATACAGACATAAGTTGATTACTGAAGAGATGCTACAAAGACTAGAATCGATATTTAGAAATACTTTAAATAAGTGGCGATGTAATATCGTTAGTTTTTCTGGGGAAACAGACCATATCCACGTACTTTTTGAAGAACACCCATCTCTTAATCTATCCCAGTTAATAGCCAACTTAAAAACCGTTAGCTCTAGACTGATTAGAAAAGAATATTCTGAATATTTATCTAAATATTTTTGGAAACCTTATTTTTGGTCTAGCAGTTATGGTCTAAAATCTATTTCAAAAGGTGCTGAGTTTGATGTAATAGTTAAATAGGGTTTGCTGAAAAAGGTGGAAACACTTGTCAAAAAAGAACTTGAAGCTGATTAAGTAC
>NZ_JBZNBU010000352.1:0-7869 GCF_058530065.1 Waterburya sp.
CGGATAAAGCCATAGCGGGAGTCGGCGACGATAATATCAATATCTTCGTGTAATAGTTGGTGAATTTTACGGCGATTTTCAATAATAATGCGGTCTAATTCTTTCCCTTTGAGTTCGGGAGCAACCCGATCTTCGTATTCCAGTAGTTTGAGAGCAAACCAGCGAGTAGAAATCTTTTTATTGCGTCCTTTTTGCTCAACTAAAGGTTCTATTTGATTGAGAGTATCTTCAATCACTGCAGGATAAGCTACTATTGTAGGTAAATTACCAGGATTATTAATTAATTCATTGATTCTACTTCTGAGAAGATCGATTCCTTCCCCTAAAAAAGCACTAATGGGAATAACTAAACAACCCAATCTTTGAGAGAGAATATCAGTATCAATATCTAATTCTCGCTCCCGTGCCACATCGATCATGTTTAATGCCGTCACCATTGGCACGCGCATCTCCATAATCTGAGTGGTTAAATAGAGGTTACGCTCCAAATTAGAAGCATCGACGATATTAATCACCAAATCCGCTGACCCTTCCAGCAAATAATCCCGCGCAATTAATTCATCTAGTCCTGTGCTTTCATCTTCCGCATCCAGAGAATACACCCCAGGCAGATCGACCACGGTAATTTCCACGTTGTCATAAACATATTTACCTTCCTTGCGATCTACCGTGACTCCAGGCCAATTGCCCGTGCGCTGATTAGCCCCAGTAAGATCGTTAAAGAGGGTAGTTTTACCACAGTTGGGATTGCCAATTAAAGCGATCGTTTGTTTTTTCATTGGTTTACCTATCAATAATTAACTGTTATTTCTGTACTGGGCGAACAGCCGTTCGCCCCTACGGTAACTGTTCCACTACTAATGCAGCCGCTTCATCCTTACGCAAACTTAATTTAAAGCCCCGCACTTTAATTTCGACAGGATCGCCTAGGGGGGCGACACGGGTAACGGAAAACTCTGTTCCAGGAGTTAAACCCATTGCCAGTAACTTGCGCTTGTAGGCTTTTTTAGTCGAATCGTCCGTTGCCTCAAAACGGGCTACTCTTGCCTGCTGATTGACTTGTAAATCTCTCAACGTAGTTGCGCTACTTTCCATCTCATTTACCTCTTGTACTTCAACTAAATAATCAAACGGTTTGTCTGAGACTAAAATTCGTTTTGCCATCCCTCCATCAATGCCAATTCGAGTTTCCCCCACTGCAATCAGTAAGTTACCCGCCAGATTTTGCACCACTTCAATCGCCATACCTGGTGCTAATCCCATTCCTAGTAACCGCTCGATTCCTTCTTTGCTTTCATAACCAGCAATCCACAGGCGATCGCCCACTTGCGCCTTAGCTAATGGCATCAGGGAGCGTTTTCGATGGTTATCTTCCTTTTCCACTCGGCGATCGCTTTGCCCGTATCGATGTTGATTTTGTCCTTGATTCCCTTTTATCCAGCCCATTACTTCTCCTACAGCTTATATCTTAAAAGTAAAAATAATTCTCAATAATCTTTGCCGTTATTTTGTTTGCCATTCCCACATCTAAGCCAACTTGCTGGTTTCTAAGAAAAACCACAATTAAACCACTGATAGTTTTACTGACAACTTAAACCTCTGAACTTGGAATTAAAAATTAAGTGGAAATCTGAAGAACAAAAGAATTTTTGAATATTGAAACAATTATTGACATTAATTAAAATAATCAAATAAATAATTGAAATAAATTCTCATTTATTAGCTATAATTTGAACCTTACCACGATCGACTAAACGAACAAGTATCCATTAAGAATGATTTAATATTTAGATAACTGTTTCTTCTGAAGAAAAAAAAGAAACTACAAGCCAAACTATTACAACAAAAAGTCAAACAACTTCAATTATTTCCTACATTATTTGCTCAACAAAGACACCTAAGTAGGTAGGCATAAATAAGTATAAAACTAAAATAAGTTCTAACTTTAGTCTATCTACTCGTTAGTCGTTAATCGTTAGTCGTTAGTCGTTACTCATTACTCGTTACTCGCTAGAGAAAACATTTTATATTTAATTACAACCACCTACTTATGTAGGTGGTTGTAATTAAATATAAAATGCTGAAGTTAGGCAATAGGCAACAGACAATTGATTTTTTGTTCTTATGGGTAACGTCAGAAACTTAATACTAATTTTTGAAATTAGGCTTATCGGGTAAAGGAATATCTTTAAAATCGATCGGTTTGCGATCGGGCAAAGGAATATTTTTGAGATCGGCAGGTTTGCGATCAGGCAAAGGAATATCTTTCAAGCGATCGCGTAAGGATGGTTGGGGTGTTGGTTGTGGCTGGGGTACTGGAGCGGGGGCTGGTTCGGGCTTCGGCTCTGGTGGGGGAGTGGGTTCTGGTTCGGGCTTCGGCTCTGGTGGTGGAGTGGGTTCTGGTTGGGGTTCTGGTTGGGGTTCGGGCTTAGGTTGGGGTTCGGGCTTGCCTTCGGGTTTGGGTTGGAGTAGCGGAAGTGGTTTTTTCTCTGGTTCTACCGTTCTTTGTTCTGCTTCTGCTTCTTCTTTTCTGCGAATTGAAGGAAGAGTTAGGGAAGGACAAATTTCTGAATCGTATTCATAGTTGACTTTAATTTGATAGGGTTTGGGTTTATCGGTATCGTTTTCCAGAATGCTCCGAATAATTTCTTCTCCTGCTGCTTCGTCAAAAACTGCATATTTTGATCCTTTGATTAAATCCAGAGCAACTACATTACCTTCCACATCGACTACTACCCCATAAATGCTCGTACCTTTTAATCTTCTAATACAAGCATCTCTGGGATAAGTACCTCGTACTTCTAAAGTATCTGGTTCAATATCTTGGACTTTGGTTAACCAAGCAATATAATTTTTTCTAGCTTCTTCATCGCTAGTACCATCTTCATTTTTTTTCAGACTTTGACTCAGTTTGCGGATGCGTTCTTCACTTTGTTTAACTTTGAGCGCGGCAATTTGTTCCTGGGTTAATTTAGGAGGGGTTTGAACTTCTTCGGGTTTAGTTGTGGGATTGGCAGCCGAGGGAGTTGTAACTGGGGGTTTTGTTGGCTGTTCTGGATTGGGATTGGCTGGTGTTTCGGGATTATCTTTTGGTGCTGTTTGATTGGAATCGGGAGAGAAGTCTTCGAGGCTAATTTCTGGAGGTAGAGGAAGATCTCTAATATCTCCAATGGGTGGAAGGGTAATATCTGTAATCGGTGGTAGATTCTCAAAATTTGGAGGAGGAGGAATTACCAAAGGAGGCAAATTGCTCGGATCGCCAATACCAGGAATTAAATCGCGGGGTATGGCAAAAGGAGCTACGGGCTGATTATTATCTAGGGGAGGCAAATCGCTAATGTCTGGGATTGGTGCATCGGGAGTATTTTATTGAGGAGTGAGATTTGGCAAGCGAGCTTGTTGTTCGGGATTGAGTTCGATTACGGAAACTTCTCTTCTTCCCGAATCATTATTAAATTCGAGGGATGGCAAACCAAATTTAAGCACCAACAAATGTAGGGCGATTGAAGCTAGCAAGCATAGTTGTGCTGGGTTAATGAATTTACCAGATTTGCGATCTAAATTTGATTCGTAAGACATAACCCGCAACAATAAAAAAATCTAGTTCTCTAGTTTACAGAAAAAAATTAAAAAATAAGGTGAGCTTTGATTGAGCATTTATAGCCGTACAAAGTTATACCAATTCTCAAAAGTGTCTGGAGACATCAAGACATTTATCTCTTTTAACCAAAAAACCACAACCTTTGTTTTCCCTACACCCTATCCCCTATCCCCTATCCCCTAACCCCTGCCACAACCGAAGTCTCTCGTTAAATAATAAATGTTTGGTAACAAGTGTTAAGTTTTTAGCGTAATATTTTTCTTTCCCATAGTTTGATTTTTTGTTGACAAAGATTAAAAAGATAATAAAAAATAGGACTCCAAAGACTAGTAATAATTGCCGAAACGATCGCGATTTCTTGATATTTTGGTAAAACTTCTGCCAGAGAAAGCCAATGAGTTCTAAGATATTGCAAGGCAAATATTGTTTCTGAGATTAGAGTCATGAACAAGACAATAAAAGCTACAGAAATAAAATCTTCTCCCGTATATTTTTGCTTTTGTAACCCAGCAGTCAAGACTCCCACAACCACAAAACCGATCCCATGAGAGGGAGTAGCCAAGGTTATTCCATCATAAACCCAACCCACGGCTAAACCCGCGATCGCCCCATACCAAATCGATTGTTTTAAACTCCAAGCAACTAACCAAATCAATAACCAGTTAGGAGAACTTCCTAATAGTTCTATTCCAGGAACTCGAAATAACATCAAGCTAGAACAAATTATCAAAGAAACAATAATAAAAATAATTTTGATTAGTTGATAAAATTCAATAGATCTTTGAAGTTGGTGGGGCATTTAGGGATGGGGTAGGGAATGATTAATATTCAGGTTTGAAAGATTGAACGCTTACCCATTCTAAAATTTCAATGGGAGCGGTAAATTCTATTTCAATTTCTGAGGTATCGCGCTCGCTCTTTTGATGAGATTTAACTTTTCCAATGGGCAAACCAGGAGGATATAACTTACTCAAGTGAGAGGTAGTAATTTCGTCTCCAGGTTGAATATCTTTGACTTCATTAAAAAACGTCATCACTGCGGTAGCAGAATCTTTACCTCGAATGTACCCTAGTTGACGATTGCGAGTTAATGTCGCACCAACTCGACTAGTCGTATCGCTAATTAATAACACTTTGCTGGTATGAGGGGTAACATGAGTTACTCGCCCGACTAAGCCACCAATTCCCATGACAACATCGCCTTTTTTGATGCCATCTTTGCCACCTTTCCCCAGGGTAATCCGATTCCACCAGCGATCGCGAGAACGGGCTACAATTGGAGTAACAGTGGTTTTGGCTTCGGTAGCTTCAGCGTAGTCTAATAATTGTTTTAGTTGTTGGTTTTGTTGTTCTAGTTCGATAACTCGCTGTTCTAATTCTAAAATACGTGCATTAGTCAACCTGTCTTCTAGAACCAGTTGATTTTCCGATTGAAAAGGACGAGTTAAAAAATAAGAAGCTTCAGAAAATATCCCTCCATTAGTTAGCTTAATCCCCAGAGCGATCGCCAGAGCGATGAAAGTTAATATTGTCTGCAATCCATATCGATCCCACCAACGACTCATACTTCATTTATATCAAATGACTTAAGCTAAAACTGAGCGATCGCTAAATACTCGATCTAAAGTCTTATCTTCTAATACTCTTCCCGTACCCAAGACTACACATTTTAAAGGCTCGGCAGCAATATGAGTAATAATCCCCGTTTCATGAGAAATTAGAGTATCTAAACCTCGTAGCATTGCACCACCGCCAGCTAACATAATGCCGCGATCGATAATATCTGCTGCCAGATCGGGGGGAGTTTGTTCTAAAGTGCGTTTAATTGCTTCTAAAATACTTTTTACGGATTCTTGCAGGCAATCGCGAATTTCTGATTCGCTCACCTCTATGGTACGAGGTAATCCCGATAGCAGATGTAAGCCTCTAACTTCCATAGTCCGATCTTGCTCGTCTACAGGATATGCCGAACCCAATTTAATTTTAATTTTCTCAGCGGTATTTTCACCGATCGCCAGTTTATGTTCTCTTTTTATTTGATTGACAATAGCTTCGGTTAATTCATCTCCTGCAATCCGAATTGATTCGCTAATTACTTTACCCTGAGAACTAATTACAGCTACTTCTGTCGTACCACCGCCAATATCGACAATCATATTTCCCGTGGGTTCGGTAACGGGCAATCCCGCGCCAATAGCTGCTGCTAGAGGTTCTTCAATTAAATCTACTTCCCGCGCTCCTGCATTGGAAGCTGCCTCGATCACCGCTCTCCGCTCTAGTTTAGTTACCCCACTGGGAATACCAATTACCATCCGAGGATGTACCAGAGGATTACCTTCAAAAGCTCGTCGAATAAATTCATGAATCATCGCTTCTGTGGCATCAAAATCGGCAATTACCCCATCTTTGAGAGGACGCAATGCTTCGATATTTTCTGGGGCGCGACCTAACATTGATTTGGCTTCTCGACCGAATGCCCTGGGATCTTCTGTTTTGCGTTCGATCGCCACTACAGAAGGTTCTTCTAGCACAATACCTTTACTGGATACATATACCAAAGTGTTGGCAGTTCCCAGATCTATACCTATATCCCGCGAAAGATTAAAACGATTAAAGAAACGCACCACTTTGATATATCGCTCCGTAGAAACTAGTAAAGCTTTGTCTGAGTCGAGTCCAATTTACTCTCTATATACTCATTAGTCTAATCGAAAATATACTGAAATCTCGTTTTTGGCTCAAAATTCCATAGCTTCTTAAATAACTTTTGTGTAGGAATAAAATTGATAACTCTACTTATTAATAAATATATGCAATTATTTTATTGAGAATTATCATAGCGATCGCCACAATTAATTAATAATTAATGTTTAGTCTATTTAGCAAACAAAATCAATCGACTTCTCGTCGTCAATTTCTCCAATGGGGTCTAGTTGCAGGGGGAATTTCGGCGATGGCATTAAAATTTAATGCAGTCAAAGCTACTGCTACAGATTCCATCAGAATTCCACCGATTCCAGACTCCAATCGAGATTGGGACTTGAGTTACGATCCGATGACAGTCTTACGGGACTTTGACTATGGCAAGCTCAAACAAGAAAACGGACAAACGATTCGAGAATTTGAAATTACAGCCCGCAGCAACCCTTTAAAGCTCAATCGTGCCATTACTTTTATTGGTTGGAATCTTAACGATCGCGTTCCAGGACCTACTTTAAGAGCTACGGAAGGCGATCGCGTGCGAATTATCTTTCACAATGAAGACGGACATTCCCATAGCTTGCACTTTCACGGCACTCATCCCGTAGAGATGGATGGTATCAAAGCAGTACGCAGGGGTAAAACCACCATTTATGAATTTGATGCCGAACCTTATGGAGTTCATCCCTATCACTGCCACGTAGCACCTGTTACTCGTCATGTGGGCAAAGGACTATACGGTTTATTTATCGTCGATCCTCCAAAAGCAAGACCTCCTGCCGATGAAATGGTTTTAGTGATGGGCGGTTACGATTTGGATGGAGATGGAGAAAATCAACTCTACGCTTTTAACGGCATTCCTAATTACTATCGCGATCGCCCAATTCCAATTTATCAAAACCAACTAATTCGGCTTTATATCCTGAACATGATTGAGTTTGACCCCGCCCTCACCTTTCACATTCACGCCAATATGTTCCAAATTTATCGTACGGGGCGTAGTTTAGAACCCTATGAAGAAAGTGACGTAATCACAATGGGTACGGCAGAAAGGCACATTTTGGAATTTGCTTATAAATATCCTGGTAAGTATATGTTTCATCCCCATCAAGACTATATTGCCGAACGGGGCTGTATGGGCTTTTTTGATGTCATACCTGAAGCATAGTAGGGGCAGTGAGAGCAAACAACTAACAACCAACAACTAATGACTAACGACTAATAACTAACAACCAATAACTAACAAATTATTGACTTTAATTTTCATCAATAGTACATTACTATCTCAAGACAATTAAGAATTTCTCTAAATAAGAATTTATGAATAATCGCATTAAAACTGTAGAACTATTTTTAGCTCTAACTGTAGCTACCGCTGCTGGAACTCAAGCTTTGGCGACAAACCAGACTGAGATTGAGGAAAATACTACAGAAAATTATTACTTACTAGCTCAAGGTGCTGAAGGCGGTGAAGGTGCTGAAGGCGGTGAAGGTGCTGAAGGCGGTGAAGGTGCTGAAGGCGGTGAAGGTGCTGAAGGCGGTGAAGGTGCTGAAGGCGGTGAAGGTGC
>NZ_JBZNBU010000353.1:0-5644 GCF_058530065.1 Waterburya sp.
GATGGTAGTTTTACCAATACCACGACGGGGAGTATTAATAATTCGCAGCAAACTTACCGTATCGTCTGGATTGGCGATAATCCGAAGATAGGCGATCGCATCTTTAATTTCTTTGCGATCGTAGAATTTTAAGCCACCGACAATGTTGTAGGGAATATTATTGTGCAACAGCAGATCCTCAAAGGGACGGGATTGAGCGTTAGTGCGATATAAAATAGCAAAGTCCTTCCAACCAATTTCGGGATTGTTTTGTTGAATGTCTTTAATTTGGTTGACCACAAACCGCGCTTCTTCCTGTTCTTCGTCGGCTTTATAAAGATAAATTTGTTCCCCTACACCTCTAGTTGGTTTGAGTACCTTATCGATTCTTTGGGTATTGTGACTAATTAGATGATTGGCTGCTTGAATGATATTTTCTTTGGAACGATAATTCTCTTCTAGTTTGATGGTGGTGCGAGTATCTTCATAGGGCAAACCATCGCCAAAATCTTGCTGAAAATCTAACAAAATAGTAAAGTCAGCCAGGCGGAAAGAATAGATGGACTGGTCGGCATCTCCCACCACAAAAAGCGATCGCCTGTTCCAGTTCCATTCCCTCTTGCAGGTTTCTCCATTGGTAGATAACAACCTAATTAAATCGTATTGAATGCGGTTGGTATCCTGATATTCATCCACTAAAATATGCTGAAATTGACTGTACCAGTAGCCTAAGATAGATTCATTTTGCTGAAATAACCTTACGGGTATCCAAATCAAGTCGTCAAAATCCAAAGCATTATTGGCAGCCAGCCTAGATTGATATTTATCGTAAATCTCCGCAATTACTCTACCGCGATAGCCTGGTTCTTGTTTGGCAAAAGCTTCGGGGGTCAAACCCTGATTTTTGGCATTACTCACCGCATAACGAATTTTGCGCGGATCGAATTTCTTTTTATCGAGATTTAATTCCTTGGTAACAATATTCTTAAATACACTCTGAACGTCCGACTCATCAAAAATCGAAAAATTGCGCTTCCAAGTACGCCCCCGTTCGTCTTGATACTTGTTAATATCAAAACGCAACAATCGCCCGCAAAGACTGTGAAAAGTGCCGATCCAAAGCTTCTTAGTGGTTCTTTTATAAACCCTAGATTTTAATGCCTTCTGTTCGTATTCATTCAAAAACTCCAATCTTTGCCCGTGTTGTTCTAAAGCCAATTCTGTGGCAAAAATATATTCGATTCGCTCTCGCATCTCCCGTGCTGCTTTATTCGTAAAGGTAACGGCTAAAATAGTTTCGGGATCTACTTGACGATTGCGAATCAAATTAGCAATACGGTAGGTTAAGGCTCTAGTTTTACCAGATCCTGCCCCTGCAACCACTAACATTGGGCCACAATAATGTTCTACTGCTAGACGTTGGGAAGGATTAAGATGGCTCAGAAAATCAGTCATTGTGCTTTGGTGATGCGATCGAAATTGCTTGCTCAGATGTTTATGTTACCAACTATTCCTTACCGCAGTTAAATTCTATATTTTATTATCTAGTGTAAGTCAAGGTATAAAACTTCCTCATAATAATCCATGTCTGAGTAAATCGGCTGTCCACTCAGCATCTTTGACATGGGTTTTACGTCCAGGAACATTTTTAAGGTATTGAGCATTAATTACCAATACCTCAAAGTTGAATTCCAGAATGTTGTAAATTGCTTTCCAAAGCGATCGCTTAATGTTATTTTCACTGATTTTTGGGAACTAGTATTTAACAATAATATGAAGTTAAAAAAATAAATATCAAGAAAATGTAATTTTTTCATTCTAAATGGGAACAGTAATATTACAAACTTCAAGTCTCGGTAAAGATTTATGAAATCAAAATATTTAGTTTCCCTGTTAACTATAGTGGCTGGACTTTCTCTTTCTACTCAAGCAGCTATGGCAGATGTGGTAGTTAAATGGAAATCAGGCGACAATGCTGCCAACATTCAAAAGGCGATCGATTCTGGAGATGACACCATTATCATCCCCAAGGCAGCAAAACCTTGGACAATAGGTCAGAAAATTTTTGCAAATCAACCCAATCAAAAAATTATCTTCAAACCAGGGGTTCTCCTACGAGCTCAAAAAGGAGCTTTTAAAGGAAAGACCGACAATATGATTACGGTATTGGCGGACAATGTAACTCTTTCTGGTTATCAAGCTAGAATCAAGATGCGCAAAGCTGACTATCAGAACCCCAATCTTTATGAACCTTCTCAATTTCGCCACATCATAGTTTTGAGAGGTGCAAGAAATGCTACTATCGAAGGATTGAGTCTCGAAAATTCAGGAGGTGACGGAATTATTGTGGCTCACGGTTTGACAAAAGGAAATCAACCTCCTGCAAAAAAATTCTCTTCAGGAGTAATACGGGATGTAGTTGCGAAGAACAATCATCGACAAGGACTTACTATTACCAGCGCGCAAGATCTTTTAGTAGAAAACAGTACTTTTGAAGGCACTAGCGGAACTAAACCTGCTGCGGGTATTGATATTGAGCCAGATCATGATTGGCAAAAATTATCTAATATTAGATTGAAAAATAATAAATTTTTGAACAATCAAAGGAATGGCATTCAAATAGGATTGCTCAGATATCGAGGACCCAATGTTTCTGACATGAGTATTACTTTTGATGGTTGTGTTTCTAAAGGCAATAAAGAAGATGGAATTTCCATTAATGCCCACGACCCCAAATTCACTGATGGTCCTAAAGGTTTCATCACGATTAAAAACTGTGACATTAGCAACTCAGGACAACACGGAATTGTGATTAAATCCGATCACAAGGATCCTAGTAAGACTTTCAATCTTAACTTTGAAAACATAACATTAGACAACACAGCATCTACGTCTGGTAGATATTATCCTGTTAGTCTTCTTAATACTAATACACCCGGAGTGTCTTGCAATATTAACTTTGGCAAAAATTTCTCGATTACCGACAATAAAAAACGTCCTGGATTGTGGGTTAGCAATCCAGCTAAAAATGAAGGACTAACTAACATACATGGTGTTGTTGAAGTCAATAATAGTCAAAAGCTAGAAGCAGATCTAGGTAACAAGTTAACTAATGTTAGCTTGAAAGTTAACTAAAAAGTAACTTCAAAATAAGGCGGGAATTACCCGCCTAGAAGAAAATCTATTTCATTATCTATAGAAGAAATCTATAACATCTATTGTCTTTGCAATATTTTCTCCTGAACCAGAAAAAACTATAATAATTTGGCAAGATTTTAATGATTAAAGAGAGAATTTCTTATGGCAAGGATGTATTACGATGAAGATGCCAACTTAGACCTGTTAAAAGACAAAACAGTTGCCATTATTGGTTATGGTTCTCAAGGACACGCTCATGCTCTTAACCTCAAAGATAGTGGGGTAAATACAATTGTTGGTTTGTATCCTTCTAGTAAATCAAAAGCCAAAGCAGAAGCAGATGGACTAAAAGTTCTTTCTGTTGAAGAAGCAGCAAAAACAGCAGATTTAATCATGATTCTGCTACCAGATGAAGTTCAAAAGCAAGTTTATACCGAACAGATTGCACCTCATTTAACCGACGGTAAAATTTTAGCTTTTGCTCACGGATTTAATATTCATTTCGGTCAAATCCAACCTCCCAGTACTGTCGATGTGATGATGGTTGCACCTAAAGGACCGGGACATTTAGTCAGACGTACATATACTCAAGGACAAGGCGTACCATGTTTATTTGCCGTTTATCAAGATGCGACTGGTCAAGCACGCGATCGCGCTATGGCTTATGCTAAAGGTATAGGTGGCACTAGAGCGGGTATTTTGGAAACTTCCTTTAGGGAAGAAACTGAAACCGACTTATTTGGCGAACAAGCTGTCTTATGTGGCGGTTTGAGTGCTTTAATTAAAACAGGTTTTGAAACTCTTGTAGAAGCTGGTTATCAACCAGAACTTGCCTACTTTGAATGTTTGCATGAAGTAAAACTAATCGTCGATCTAATTGTCGAGGGTGGTCTGGCTAAAATGCGCGATAGTATTTCCACTACTGCGGAATATGGTGATTATACCCGTGGCCCCAGAGTAGTTAACGAACAAACTCGTACTGAAATGCGTAAGATTCTCCGCGAAATTCAGCAAGGAGACTTTGCTCGTGACTTTATTCTCGAAAATCAAGCTGGTAAACCAGGATTTACTGCGACTCGTCGTTTGGAAGCAGAACATCCTATTGAAGAAGTAGGTAAAGATGTTCGCGCTCACTTTAGCTGGCTAAAAAATGATAAGTAACGATTAAAATTAATCAAAATATTTACGGTTATTAACCGATTTGACAAAGCTATAAAGGAGGAAAATATCCTCCTTTCTTTGATTAATTTTAGATAGATTTTTTTTCTTGAAACTTGATTTTAATTATTACTTTATTCGGCAATAAACTAACTATAAATTGATTTATGTTAGTTTTTAATTGTTGACTTTCAGAACGATAAGGTTGGGGAAGGAATATATCTCCTGCAATAATAAAAAGAATTAAAATTGTCAAACAAAACTCCGCAAATAATTTCCATCGCATTATTTCACTCTTTAATATTATTATAATTACTATTGCCTCAAGCACTTATTACTTTTCGATTAATTAACTAATTAATTAAAGTATCAAGGCGTGATGAATCTAGGTGTATTTTCAAGATCTATTTTAAGTCTTAAAATGTAAATCAACTTCCGTATTCGCACTAGTTTAATGATATTTTCTTACTTGGTTTAAGAGTTTTTGCTAAAAGTATTAACTGGGGAATAGTATTTTTTTTAGAGATAAATATTTATCCAAAATAATTGTCTTGATTTTAAACCTGCAAGATTTGATATAATTTGGCTTCAAACCTAAAAAAATAGTGAGGAAGTAAATTATTTATACGCCTCCTTTAGCTCGTTTAATCGAACAATTACAGCTTTTGCCAGGAGTAGGACCTAAGACCGCCCAAAGACTAGCCCTACACCTCATTAAGCGTCCCGACAAGGAAGTCCAAGCCCTAGCCGAGGCTCTAATTGCAGCCAAGCAGAAAGTTGGTTTGTGCAAAGTCTGTTTCCATCTTTCTGCCGATCCAGTTTGTTCTATTTGCAACAATCAAAATCGCGATCGCTCGACGATATGTGTGGTAGCAGATTCCAGAGATGTTATTGCTTTGGAAAAAACCAGAGAATTTAGCGGACTCTATCACGTCTTAGGGGGAACAATTTCGCCAATGGATGGTATTGGCCCCGAACAGTTGAATTTAGAAACGTTAGTACGCAGAGTAACTAAAGAAGAAATTGAAGAAGTTATTTTGGCTATTAGTCCTAGTGTGGAAGGAGAAACTACTACTTTGTATATTAACGGACTCCTCAGACCCTTTACTAAAGTCACTAGAATTGCTTTTGGCTTACCCATGGGTGGAGATTTAGAATATGCTGACGAAGTTACCCTAGCAAGAGCCTTAGAAGGAAGACAGGAATTAGATTAGATTAATCATAAGTCTTAGAGACTGTTTGTAAACAAAAGATAAAAGCTAGGAATGACTGGGAGACGGGGAGACTGGGAGACTGGGGGAAAGTATTCCTAATTTATTCAAAGAGTGCGATCTTTGCGATCCACTCTTTAAAACAAAGGTAGGGCGCA
>NZ_JBZNBU010000354.1:0-36212 GCF_058530065.1 Waterburya sp.
AGGAAAACATCCGATGGCAATTTTGGGCGCACTTATGAGAAAGCTTCTCCATATTGCTTACGGAGTCATTAAAACTGGCAAGCCTTTCGATCCTAATTACTGTCAAGTTGGTTGACTTTTAAGACGGTATCTGTACTAAGAAATATTACTCAATTGTTATTTAACTTTGGCTAGTAAATATCTAGTACATAGGCTTCCAGACAAGATAAAATAACTTGATAATCAAAAATCTTACTTAATCAGTCGGAGTAATTTAAAGAGTGGTAGTAAAACCAGATTGGCTTAGAGTTAAAGCCCCACAAATCGAACGAGTAGGTAGCGTAAAAGAGATATTGCGAGATTTATCTCTTAATACAGTTTGTGAAGAAGCTTCTTGCCCAAATATTGGGGAATGTTTTAATGCTGGTACTGCAACTTTCCTGATTATGGGTCCTGCTTGTACTCGTGCTTGTCCTTACTGCGATATTGATTTTGAAAAGAAACCCAAGGCTCTCGACCCAGAAGAACCATTACAGCTAGCCGAGGCAGTACGACGTCTCAGACTAAATCACGTCGTAATTACTTCAGTAAACCGTGACGATCTACCCGATGAGGGTGCGTCTCAATTCGTCCGTTGTATTGAAGAGGTGCGGAAAGTTTCTCCCACAACTACGATTGAGTTGTTGATTCCCGATCTATGCGGTAATTGGGAAGCATTGAAAATCATCTTAGATGCCCAACCCGATGTCTTGAATCATAATACTGAAACTATCCCCCGACTATACAAAAGGGTGCGCCCTCAAGGAGATTATGCTCGTTCCCTAGAACTTTTACAACGGGCTAGGGAAATTGCTCCTTGGGTGTATACTAAATCTGGCATCATGGTAGGTTTGGGAGAAACTGACGAAGAAGTGAGAGAAGTAATCCGAGGTTTGCGCGATGTCGATTGTGACATTCTAACTATCGGACAATATTTACAACCTTCTCAAAAACATTTGGGCGTGAATAATTTTGTAACCCCCGAACAGTTTAAGGGTTGGCAAGAATACAGCGAGTCTATAGGATTTTTACAAGTAGTTTCTAGTCCTTTGACTCGTAGCTCTTATCATGCAGAACAAGTTAGAGCCTTAATGCAGCTTTATCCCCGTCAAAAATAACTTAGTCCTCTTCTGTCACTTTCCGAAGCAGAGGAGTAGCAGAAACAGAGTTGATTCATCAGGCAAATAAAAAGAAAATTGATCCATCTAAATGAACCAAACTATTATTCAAGTTGATTCTTTTACCAATACTCCCTTCAAAGGTAATCCTGCTGCTGTGTGCGTCTTAGAAACAGCCAGAGAAGATAGTTGGATGCAAATAGTAGCCAGAGAAATGAATCTTTCAGAAACTGCTTTTGCGATCGAACAAGGAGCGGAATACAATTTACGCTGGTTTACCCCCACCACAGAAGTACCTTTATGTGGTCATGCAACTTTAGCCACCGCCCACGTACTTTGGGCTGAGGGTTATGCTTCTACGGGTCAAGCAATTAATTTTCAAACTAAAAGTGGTTTATTGACGGCAAAATATCACAATGACTGGATAGAATTAGACTTTCCGGTCAATAGATCCCAAGATATTCCCCCCATTACTAAACTACAAGATGCTCTGGGGGCGAGAATTAAAACCTTTGCCTATAATTCTTTAGGCTATTTAGTAGAGCTAAATTCTCCTCAAGCAGTAGAAAAGCTACAACCCAATCTGAGTTTAATCAAGCAATTACCCGTTGCCAACGTTATTGTTACCAGTTTGGCTGCCGAAAACTCCCCCTACGACTTTATTTCACGGTTTTTCGCCCCAGGATTAGGCATTGATGAAGATCCCGTAACGGGTGCGGCTCATTGCTGTCTCGCTCCCTATTGGCGCGATCGCCTGCACCAAGATAGTTTTTTTGCCTACCAAGCTTCTAGTCGTGGCGGAGAAATCAAAGTTAATTATGACGGTGGCGATCGCGTATTACTCCAAGGTCAAGCTGTAACTGTAATGCGAGGCGAACTTCAATAATAGGCTATTGCTGACTGCCGATTACCTTTCTTCGTTTAATTGCTCTTTAAGGGCTGCCAAAGAAGACCAACGACTATCTATAGTGTTTTCTTCCTTAACAGGGGTTTCTGCCGCCCCAGGACAGCCTTCACCGCAGACTTTTCTGAGAGGGAAAGCCAAGGACAACTGCTCGAATAACCAAGTTTCAGGATTAAAATGTCCGTTAGGAGGGAGAGTTTCTGCTAAATCTTCTAGAGATACTTCTCTTTCTGTCGGAAGTTCTGCAATATTTTCCAGTTCTGATTCCAGCCAGATTAATTCTGAAGTATCTACTGACAAACGATGGTTGTAATGTTGCAAACAGCGATCGCAAGTTAAAGTAATAATTGTCTCTACTTGAGAGGTCACTTCCAAAAAATTTCCCCCATGACGTACGGCAATTTTGCCTTTCACGGGGGTTAAGGTATTGAGATCGGCGATATTATCTTGAACTATAATTTCTGCTCTACGTTTTGGTGCTTTGAGCAGATGAGGAATATATATTGCTTCCATTGTCGATCCCCTTTCAATTTAGTTTGATAGCCGATAGTTGTTAAAACTAAGTTTCGGTTGCTTCTAATCGCAAGATTAGTCGTCGATCTGGTTCTTGACCGCGACTTTCGCTTTTGATACCACCCACTTCTTGCACAATTGAGTGTATTTGTTTTCTTTCAGCTGAAGATAGATCGGATATTTCGACTTCTTCTCCAGTCTCTTTCACTTTATCTATTGCTTCTTGAGTGAGAACGGTTAATTCTTGATTTCGTCTAACCCGATAACCATCTAATTCAATGACAAAAGAACTCTGAACTTCTGGATCGGTATCCAAATTCAGAATGGTGTTGGCGAGATATTGAATAGCGTCTATCCCTTCTCCTTTTTCACCAATAAATTGTTTTTTCTGTTCTGGAGTTAAATTGCTACCATCTATATTTAACCAGCTAGAGTTTGAATCGCTATCTAGACGTTCAAACCCTTCCGTATTTGCGATCGCGGTTAGATCCATTAAAGCTAAAAGCCGATCTAACCACTCTTTACCCGAACTAAGTTGACTGTCCACAATGGTTGGGGGTTACTAACCTGAAGTTTTTTCTTTCTTTTTAGAACGCTTGCGCTCGAAAGGCAAGGCTTCTCGTTTAGCTACTGCTTCTGCTTTTTCTTGTTCGTCTAAAATTTTCTGTAAGTTATCTGGCAGAGGTTCTCGCATTAAAAACCAAGTTTGACCAGTTTGGAAGAAGTTAGCAATCACAATATACAGCAATACGCCCGCAGGTAAGGGAAAGAATAAAAACATTCCGCTAAATAACAAAGGCGTAATCTTATTAACTGCTTGTTGTTGGTCTCCTCCTGCACCGCCTTGTTGCGCGCCACTCATCTGTTGGTTCACATAAATACCAATACCAAATAGCAAGACCATACCTAAAATATCAAAGTTGATATTGCCATTTTCATCGGTAACGCCAACTCTACCCAATTTTTCAATAAATAAAAATCCAGTATTGGCAGCAATCCCAGGTACGGTGACTTGAATTGTAGCTTCTCCAGGCTCTAGGGCTGTAATCGTACCGTCATCGTTGAGAATAATTCTTTCAGAACCCTTAGTAACTTCTAAGGTAGGTTGAAGATCGTGATTGGAGTATTCCTGATTTAGCTTACTTAAAGACTTACCATCGGGAGTTTGTAACTCAACCCGAACTTTTTCTCCTACTGCTAGCTTGCTACCACCAGGTAACATAGCGGCAATTTTCTCGTGAACTCCGTCTTCAACGTAAATATTTTTGGGCTTAGTAGCAAAAGGCTGAGGATCGATTCTTTCAATTTGCTCTCTAGGCAAAATTTGAACGTTCACGTCATAGGGAGTATTGGTAAATGGCGATCCTCTCAAAGTAGCGAAGAGGGCGAAAAGAATGGGCATCTGCAAAAGTAATGGAGCGCAACCTGCTAGAGGATTGCCAAATTCTTGCATGAGTTTGGTTTGCTCTTCTCGCTGCTTTTCTGGGTCATTTTTATATTTTTGCTTGATCTCTTCTTGTCGTTCTTTCATCAAAGGTTGAACGATCTTCATTTTACGCATATTGCGAATTTGTCCCGCACTGAGGGGAACAACCGCCAAACGAATGACAATCGTCAGAGCGATAATTGCAAAACCATAACTCGGAAGCAATCCGTAGAAAAAATCTAGGATCGGGAGCATGATGTTATTGGAAAGAAAGCCGATACCAAAATCCATTTTTTAATCTATCCAGCCTTTATGGGATAACTTGTTTATTTTCAGTCCAGTTTAGCCGATCGCCTTTGGGGGAAAACCGATCTAAACTGTATTTTGAGTCTGTTTTAACTAAATTTAGTTAGCTTTAATTGCTTCGAGAGATCTACCAGTTTTATCTGCTGCTTTTTCACAGATGTAATCGGAAATATCTCTAAATTGAGGTACAGCGCGCATTTCTAAACGGCTCTTGTCTCTAAGGGTAATTACCAAATCCCCCCACAGACCTATACCTCTAGGAACTTTAACAACTTTAATTACTTCAGAATAAATAATATCCGTACGCTGCGTGCCTCTCCAACCGCCGATTACCGAAATACGACGATTGGTAATGCGATAGCGCAGCCATAAAGCTCTAACAATTGCGCCAACTGTTAAAGGGATACAGATTACTGTAAACGCTAATAATATGTTAAATATTAAATCCCCGACGTGAGGACCACCTTCGTAATAAACCTCTTCCTTAATGCCCATTGATTATTTTTGCTTTTTTTAATAACTCTTCTAATTCTCGCAAAAAATGTTCGTATTTGCATTTAATTGCTTTGGGTTTGACTATAATTACTACTTTCCACCCAGAAGGAATAGCATTTAGTTTAGTTCTAATTGCCCCTTTAATTTGTCTTTTTATCCGATTGCGAATTACCGCTTTCTTACTGACTTTCTTGCTAATAGAAACGCCAAATGCGGAAGCTTTTGGTGATGGCGCTCCTTTGTCTAGTTTTTCATCGAGAGCAATTAAGGTCAAATTAGGACTGTAACAACGGATACCCCGCTCGTAAACAGCCCTGTAATCTTGTCTTTTTCGCAGCCTATGGGCTTTTGGCAATGCCACATTAATTAAACAGCAAGGCGATGGCGACCTTTTTTGCGACGGGCTGCAATGGTTCTTTTGCCGTTGCTAGTACGCATCCGAGCGCGAAATCCAGATTTTCTCTTTTGTTTGCGGTTAGTTCCGCCCAAAGTACGTTGAGTCATTTACTCTATCCTCTATAAATTTTTCAGCTAAATTGCTTGACAAAAAGCCACAATCTATAATTTTACTGTGGAAGATAGTTCCAAGCAAGATCGAAAGGCAAAATTTGCAGCCTTTGAGCGATTAAATTAGGGATTAATAGTTACAACCCATGCTCCGATTGTTTCGGGCAGAGGAGTGTCGATCGCGGGAGTGACTTGAGCGCGTAAATAATAAGTACCCATTTCTGGATTTTTCGTGTTAGATAAAACAATTTCTAATTTTTTGGGCTTAGTCAGAGGTTCTGCCAAATCTATTTGTAAAAAGCGATTTTCCCGATCCCAAATGACATTTTTCAATTTCAAAGCTTCATCTTTTTCGCCATTGGGTCTGACTGAAATGTTTTTATAACCATCTCCCTCTTTGTTCTTTTCCAGATCGAATTCCCCATCAAAATAATCAGGATAAGCAATCACAAATCTAATCGCACCATTTTGCAATTTCTTTTTAGGAATGCGCAAACGATAGCGGTCTCTTTCTTTCGCATCACCCCCGCGATCCAGACGGTAATTTAAGGGATCGATATCGCGATCGCCAAAAATAATTAATCCTGGGTTGCCTTGGGCTACAGCCAAATTATGAATTCCCATAGCAGTGCAACTGGCTAAAGTAACTGAGGCTAACAGTGGTTGCCAAAAAGATTTATTAATAAACATAAGATATTAGTAGTGAAAAAATTAAACTATTACTAAATTCTATAAAGCGAAAGCTTATAAGCTATTTTGATTGTAAATAAAATCTAATTCTCTCGCTTGATAACCTTTAGTAAAAATACCAGATATTAGGACGCAATCTAAACTAAAAAGTGCCAGTTTTATAGCTGGCAAAATTTAATCCACAGCCAAAAAGCTAGAAGCTAATAGTTAATCGAGATTAGCTCCTAGCAATTGTTATTTAAAACTGAAAACCAAGAATGCCATTAACTCCTCTAACAGAGTGATATCCACCACCCACAACTATTTTTCCTGCATTAACGTGAACTCCCCCAGAATAGGCAATGCTTTCATCTCCTGTATAGTAACCAAGTCCCAAATAAGGAGAAACAATGGGTAGGGGAACAAAGGTGAGAAAATCTGCCCCTGTTGCCCCTTCTTCTCCAGTACCTACTTCTAAAGCAGTACCTGCAAATCTAAATCCAGCACCATAACTGACCAGGTCGTCTACAGAACCAATAGTCGCCCAAACTTCAGGTAAAATTTGACTGGAGGCTGGGGCTGCCCCAATTGTTGAAATACAAGCAGTAGCAATGCCAGTAGCAATTGCTGGTTTCAATAAATTGCGAAGACGATTCAGCATATTTTGTACACTCCAACACTAAATAAATACACAACTAATCTAGGATAATTCATTCAAACAATGAACATTCGTATTGGCAATGGCTATGATATTCACAAATTAGTAGCAGGTAGACCGTTAATTTTGGGTGGCGTAGAAATTCCTCATACTCTGGGACTATTGGGACATAGCGATGCTGATGTTCTAACCCATGCAATTATGGATGCTCTTTTGGGGGCATTGGCATTGGGAGACATCGGACATTATTTTCCCCCTAGCGACCCCCAATGGAAAGGGGCGAATAGTATGATGCTGATGGAACAAGTGGCAGCAATAATTAAAGCTCAAGGCTGGAAAATCGGCAATATCGATTCAACTATAGTGGCAGAACAGCCGAAAATGAAACCCCATCTCAAATCTATGCGCAATGCGATCGCTCAAGTATTAAATATCGATCTAGAGCAAATAAGTATTAAGGCTACTACCAATGAAAAATTAGGTCCTACAGGTAGAGAAGAAGGTATTTGTGCTTATGCTGTAGTTTTGTTAGTTCGAGATTAATTCGAGCGTGCTATTAGCAAAGATTAATAAATAGCTACAACTGATGTGTCATTCCAGCCAAAGTAAGTTAAGTTAAGATAGCAAAAATCAAGACTAGGTGTATAGATAGAGCAACATTTTATTAGAATTCAAGCCCAAGTTACTAAATAAAGTTTTATTGGATTGTCATAACAAAAAATTAATTGTAACTATCTTTGTATATTCACATAATTATTAGTCTAGCTCAAAAAATATGAGTGTAATTTTAGAAGTAGACAACCAAGTATATACTGCGGAGGACTTAGTTCCTCTCTTGACTCAGTATCAGATGCTACCAAAGCTAGCTCAAGAAATTCTGATTGATAAAGTCATTGCTGAGGTTGAATGCACCGAAGAAGAAAACAAGACGACCTACAGCCAATTTTGTCAGCAAAATAAGCTGTCCTCAGAAGAAGAAGTTGAAGAATGGCTGAATAAACAAGGTCTAGATCGCAAGCAGTTACAAAATTTAATTACGAAGAGATTGAGACTTGATAAATATAAAGAAGCTACCTGGAGCGATCGCGTAGATGCCCATTTTATTAAGCGAAAAGCCCAGCTAGATCGGATTGTCTATTCTTTAATTCGAGTCGAGAAACCAGAGGTAGCCCAAGAATTATATTTTCGCATTAAAGACGATGAAAATACTTTTAGTGCTTTAGCAATGGAATATTCTCAGGGTACGGAAGCCCAAACAGGTGGTTTGATTGGCCCTGTAGAGATCAATGCCCCTCATCCTAAAATCGCTCAGATACTAACTACTTGCCAACCAGGTCAACTCATTCCGCCAACGCGAGTTGGAGAATGGATCGTTATTGTCAGATTGGAAAATTATATCTCTGCCAAACTCGACGAACCAATGCGACAAAGGATGTTAGACGAACTGTTCCGCGAATGGCTCAACCAAGCAACCAAGCAAAAAGTATCCTATCTCAACAGTCCCGTTACTTAGTTAGCTCTACTCGATTTATGACCAATACCAACACCACCAAAATTGTCGAACAATTTCTCTCTCTTGTTCCACAATTCAACCAACTAGACCCCCAAGCGATCGCCGAGATTGCCCCCAAATTAAAACCCTTAAGATTTGGGGTAGGTAAAGTAATGATCATGCGGGAGAAAATGCAGGGTCAAGTGGCAATTATTTCTGAAGGAGAAGTCAGGTTGCTGGGTTACGATCCTCGTACCAAAATGCCTACCACTCTGGACAAACTCAAACCAGGGCAGATTATTGGTTGGGTGAATTTAGCGAGAGGCGTGCCTTGTGAAACGGCGATGGCAAGTACAGAAGTAGTTTGTTTGGCTCTCGATAATGAAGATTTTATGTCTTTAATCGAGCAACATCCCCAACTAGCTGCTCAATATAAACTCAAGCCAGCTAAAGTAGAAATATTTGACCTGTTGGGCATCCAATTAGAAAAACAAGCTCAAGGGGATTGGGAACTAACGGATTTAGCCAATCAGATAACTGAGTATGCCGAAGCCTATTATTTACCCCCAGGAGAACACGAATTAACTTCTGAAGTTGCTCGACCTCTGATAGATCCTAATTTGGTCTGGTTAGTGAGCGGTGGTGGCGCGATCGAAGAATTTCCTATTGGCAGCCGTCTAGAGTTGACTAGAGATCGTCAAACTATAACTGTAAAAGGCGATCGTCCCGCTCGATTGATCTCTATTCCTAGGGTTCATTGGTTTGAAGGTACGGAAGAAAGTACTTTTATTGACGAACCCTTATCGGAGTTTGAAGCGATCGTTCCCAGTTTAGATCTGGATGAAACTGATTTTGATGATGCAGAAGGACTAGGAGAAGGGTACACATTCCAGGGGGATGAAGAACCAATCGCCCCAGAGAAAAAAGAATATCCTTTTGTTCCAGGCAAAACCACTCTAGATTCTGGAGTCGCTTGCTTCCAGATGTTGAGTAAATATTTTGGCATGCCTTTCCGTAAAGAGGTAATCAAACGAGTCTTAAAAGAACAACTGGAGCGAACTTCTAGTCTATCCCTACCTTTGTGCGGTGCGGTTTCGGAATTGATGGGATTAAATCCCCAACTAATTAATATTCCTGCCGAAGCAATTACTCGTCTTGAAGGACCTTGTTTGGTAACCTGGCAAGATGGTTTGGCGTTGATTTACGAGCTTACCGAAACTGAGTTGGTAATTGCCGTTCCTGAAATTGGCGTACGTCGCTATAAACCCGAAGACTTTATTGAAACCTGGGGTGAAGGAGGAGAAGTCTTATTACTCAAGAAAACCAAAGATACTCCTCAAGAAAGATTTGGTTTAAATTGGTTCTTACCTTCCCTAAAAAAATACAAGCGGGTGTTAATCGAAGTATTTATTGCTTCTTTCTTCGTGCAGCTATTCCAATTAGCTAATCCGTTAATGATTCAGGTGATTATTGATAAGGTAATTAGCCAAAACAGTCCCAGTACTTTGGGGTATTTGGTCTTTTTCTTAGTTATTATCAATATTTTCGAGGCGTTGCTGACCACCCTGCGGACATATTTATTTGTAGATACCACCAATAGAATTGATTTGTCCTTGGGTTCGGAGATTATCGATCACTTACTGAGGTTACCTTTACGCTACTTTGAAAAACGACCAGTAGGAGAAATTTCTACTAGGGTTAACGAACTAGAGAGAATCAGACAGTTTTTAACGGGAACGGCTTTAACGGTAGTTCTAGACTGTATTTTCTCCGTCATCTACATTGTGGTGATGTTCCTTTACAGTCCCTTGCTGACTGCGGTATCCTTGGCAATTATTCCTATCTTTATCGCCTTGACGTTAATCTTCTCGCCAACTATTCGCCGACAGTTGCGGGTAAAAGCAGAACGCAATGCAGAAACTCAATCCTATTTAGTAGAGGTTTTGACTGGTATTCAGACGGTTAAAGCACAAAATATCGAATTGCGATCGCGCTGGAAGTGGCAGGAACGTTATGCCCGCTATATTTCCACTGGCTTTAAAACTGTTATCACCTCCACTCTAGCTAAATCTGCTAGTGACTTCTTAAACAAGCTTTCGCGAGTAATTTTGATCGGAATGGGCGCTTATTTGGTTTTGGACGGCAAACTAACCTTGGGTCAGTTAATCGCCTTCAGAATTATTGCAGGTTACGTTACCTCTCCCATTATGCGCTTGGCGACTTTATGGCAAAATTTCCAAGAAACCGCTTTATCTCTAGAACGTTTGGCTGATATTGTCGATAATCCAGAAGAAGGAGAAGCCGATCGCAACAACATTCCCATGCCAGCGATTAAAGGTAAAGTTAAATATGATAACCTTTCTTTCCGTTTTAAAACTTCTGGTCCTTTACAACTCAAAAATGTCACTACAGAATTTGCCCCTGGTACTTTCGTTGCTATTGTCGGTGAAAGTGGTGCGGGTAAGAGTACTATGACTAAACTTTTATCTCGCCTTTACGAACCAGAAGGGGGTAGAATTCTAATCGATGGTTACGATATTAACCGCGTTGAATTGTATTCCTTGCGCCGTCAAATTGGGGTAGTTCCCCAAGAAACCCTTTTGTTTGAAGGGACGATCTTAGATAATATTGCCCTAACCAATCCCGATGCTACTACGGAAGAAATCATTGCTGCCGCTCAAATTGCTGCCGCTCACGATTTTATTATGACTCTACCCAATGGTTACAATACCAGAGTTGGAGAAAGGGGTTCGGCACTTTCTGGGGGGCAAAGACAGCGGATTGCGATCGCTCGTACTATTTTGCAATCTCCCGCGATGATGGTACTAGATGAGGCAACCAGTGCTTTAGATTTTGCTACCGAGCAAGAAGTATCCCGCAACTTAAAAGAAGCTCTTAAAGGACGTACTGTATTCTTTATCACTCACCGTTTGGGTACGATTAAAAATGCCGATACGATCGTGATGATGGATTCTGGTTCGATTGTCGAACGAGGTACTCACGAAGAATTGATGGCGTTGAAAGGACGTTATTGTTATCTTTATCAACAACAAGAATCTTCAGTGTAAATCTAAATATAGAAAATTCTTTAAAGGGAGCGATCATGCGATCGCTCCCTAGTTGTTTTTATCAAAAATAGATCTTAAAATCATCCGTAGATTCTAAAATTTCTTGTGAATAGAATCTTCCCAGTTTGTAGTAGAACGAGAGCGAACTTTTCGTGCGTTGGCTTTTGCTGCGTTTTCTTCTTTCATTTCTTCTAATAAAGGTTTAACTAGGCGTACTATATGTTTCCAGTTGAGGTCTTTTTTAGGTAAATAATCAGCTAATTCTTGTAAAGCAGCCTTTGCCTCTTTAAACTCTCGTTCTTGTTCTTGTCGATCTTCAGCAGTTAGGGGAACGGAACAACGTAAAAGATCTTTTTGAACTGCGGCAAATCCCTTGCGAACTTGTTGGGTAATTTGCACGCTATATTCAGAACGACCTCTAACTTTTTGCTTGTTAAAACCTTGTTGGGAAGAAGCATATAAAGCGGGCAATCTATTAAGAGCGTAAGTTGCTACTTCTAGTGGATTAATGAATTTTTTTATATTACTTGGGAGACGCTTAATTTGTCTTTCTATTTCGTCGGAAACCAAAATTTCCATGACATTACGATTGATATAATCGTTTTCTGCTTTATTAATTTTCATTATACTGATGCTGGTTGAATAATTATCTCCGAGCAAAGATAAGCATAAGAATCTAAAATCTTACTCTTTCTATATATACATAAATAATCGTAATTGCCTAGGAGTAAAAACTTTGAAATATCGAAAATTTACTGAATTTTTATGTTATTTATCTTGAGATGTAAATCTCTTAATTAAAAACTTAAATTTGTACCTAGTAAAAATACTAATTTAGTTAACATGAGTTTTGCTTAACAACATAAAGACAAAGTAAAGCGATCAATCTAGCAGTCCTAAATCATTCATGAAAAAACAATTAACTTAACTAAAATAATCATGAGACAAGCTTGTGCTGTGTTTTTGGTTAATTTCAGCTTATCGACTTGTCTCTTGCTTATCCAAAACTCACGTTAGCTAGATTGGTAATTAAGAACAATTAGTCATATGTTTTAACTTTTCTTGCTTTAGATCTTCAAACCCTTACCAGCCATAACAGAAATATTCATCAATAAAAAACTTATAACTTACTACCACATTCTGGACAGAATTTATTAGCTGTAGGGTTAGTCGTACCGCATTCAGTACAGTTAATAAATTCCGCAGTGGGTTGTTCTTTTTGAGGCAAACCCAACATTTGAGAATTACTTTTACCAGGAGCAATCATTGGATAGCAATTTTCATTCTTAGTTACTTTAACTTCCAGCAATACAGGGCCATCATATGCCAGCATTTCCGTAATTGCAGAGGCTAATTCAGAGCGATCGCTAATAATCATTCCTTTGACCCCATAAGCTTCCGCCAGCATTTTGAAATCGGGCGCGCCCACTTCCATGTTAGAAGCAGAATATCTTTCTCCAAAGAAACTCTGTTGCCACTGACGTACCATACCTTGCCAGCCATTATTGATAATTACCGTTTTGACATTAATCCCAAATTGGGAAAGAGTACCCAATTCTTGGGGGTTCATTTGGAAACTAGCATCACCACTAATACAAATAGTTTCTTCCTCTGGAACTGCTACCTTAACTCCCATAGCTGCGGGCAAACCATAGCCCATAGTACCCAAACCCGCGCTAGAAATCCAACGACGAGGGCCATTTTTAAGAAATTGTGCTGCCCACATTTGATGTTGACCCACATCGGTAGTGTAAAAAGCTTGAGGAGCTTGGTTGTTAAGCTCGACAATCACTTCTTGAGGGGAAATACCTTCTTCGGGATAAGGAACGACTAAGGGATATTCGGTTCGCCAGTGGTTAATTTTATCCAACCAAGCTTGAGTGCGACGATCGCCACAATCAACATGGACATCTTTAGCCCTACTCAGCATACGTTCTAGGACATGGCGCACATCTCCTACGATAGGTACTTCGGGAACACGATTTTTACCTACTTCCGCAGGATCGATATCAATGTGAATCACTTTAGCCCGAGAAGCAAATTCATCTAGTTTGCCCGTGACGCGATCGTCAAATCTCGCCCCGACTGCAATCAAAAGATCGCACTCGCTAACTGCAAAATTAGCATAAGCCGTACCGTGCATTCCTAGCATACCGACAGAAAGGGGATGATGTTCGTCAAAAGAACCCAATCCCATCAAAGTGGTAGTTACGGGAATCTGAAATCGTTCGGCTAATTCTTCGATTTGAGAGTGCGCCCCTGAAGTTACTGCGCCACCTCCAACATACATTAAAGGTTTTTCGGCATTTTGAATTAATTTAAGAGCAGCATCAATTTGACGAGGATTGCCTTTAACGGTGGGCTTGTAGCCCTGCAGATTTATGTGTCCTGGCTCTACAGGAATGTAGTCGAATTCTTCATAGCCTACGTCTTTAGGAACATCAATTAAAACAGGACCGGGACGACCAGTACAGGCAAGATGAAACGCCTCGGCAACAATTCTTGCCATGTCTTTGGCGTGACGCACTACATAAGAATTTTTAACAATCGGCAGGGTAATCCCAAAAATGTCTGTCTCTTGGAAAGCGTCAGTACCAATAGCAGCGCGAGCTACTTGTCCCGTGATAGCAACCATCGGAATTGAATCTAATTGAGCCGTAGCGATACCCGTAACCAGATTGGTAGCTCCTGGCCCCGAAGTTGCAAAACATACCCCGACCTCTCCTGTTGCCCGAGCATAACCGTCTGCTGCATGAGACGCAGCTTGTTCGTGACGAACCAAAATGTGCTTAACTTCTCCTCTGGCTTCTGCACGATATAGTTCGTCATAAATCGGCAATATTGCCCCTCCAGGGTAGCCAAAAATGTGTTTGACACCATGACGACGCAAACTGTCCATTAAAGCAAATGCACCAGTACGACGTTCGGGAATTTGAGTAGATTGTGAGCCTTTAGGAATACTTGTAGATACCACGCTTGCTATCCGCTTAACTTACTTAATACTTATTGTAGAATTTGCTGTCTAATATGCAACAAAAACTATAGCATTTTTTACTGTTAAGCTTTTTAATATAAAATATTTTTTTATTTCTGTCGAGATGTTTGGCAGTTTAAAGAAGTATATTTATTTAAATAAAATTCAGAGTAACTATTTAGTAGACTTGTCGAACAGTATATTAAGAAGAAAAACTACATCAGAGAATTCAAATATTCTTTGAGAGAACAATAAATTTTCAAATTATTATCGGACAATCGCCATCCACTACAAGTATGGGGAAATTGCCATAGTTCCAAATGTTTTAGGGCAGGATCGGCATAAAAACCATTTTTGCCACCTCCTAAAAGCCTCGAACTCCAGTGGGTAAAATAATCGTGACTAATACGATAAATTGGAAAGTTGCCAACTAAAGGCATTCCCCAACCATCAAAAGCAATAAACAAGTCTATTTCTCCCCCTTGTAACTGCCAAGCGATCGCCGTGCCAATACTTCCTACAACACCCGCACTGAAAGCTATAAAAGAGAGTGGAGGGGCATTTTTGGGCGACGGATAATGAGTTTTCAGCCAGCGATCGATGGCGATCGGATTGTAGGGTGGATATTTTTCAGTTGGTAAGATCGAATAGTTTTTTTCTGGAAAATCTTTACTAATACTGCTAATAAAACTTGCGGTTAATTGTGGAGAATGAATCCCAGGACAGATGACTAAATTTGATTGAGACACTTTTGAACCTTGGAAATGGAAGCAAGCCGATCGCTAGCTAAGAATAATCAAACGGTCATGTATTGATGAAACGCTAACAATAATCGTTTATTTTACTATTGCTGACTAGGCTAAAAAAATGAAGGCTTCAAGAATTACCAGAATAACTAAATAATTTAAAGTTTTTCTAATTAATAACCGTTGTGAAACAGAATTTATCAGTAGCTATAGGAATAAGCATTTTAATATCGGTATTTTTTGGTGCAGTGGGTATTGGCTATTCTTTCTACAAAAACGAGATTGTCGAATCTAACCCAGAATCATCGGACATTGCTAATAAAAATAGTCTGGCAGAACAGCAAGAACGAGAAACTAATAGTTTAATCGTACCAGTACCCCGCTCCCAAGAGGGTAGGGTAGGCATAGATTCTAATTCTACTGGAGGTATACCTATTGGTACTTATTCCAATCCTCCCCGCGTCATCGATTCTGGAGATAACTTTAATTCTACTAGTATAGATCGCCCTATAGATAGTTTTGATTCTAGGATCGAGAGCAATGGTTTGAATCGAGAAGGTTTGACCAATTCATTTCCCGACTATAACAATACCTCTTCTACTAATCAAAGTCTCGATCACAGTAGCAACAATAGTTTAATACGTCCCCTAGATGACGATGACTTTTTAGAAACCCCTACTTCCGAGGACAACTTTACCGAGCCATCCTATCTCAACGACTCGACATCTCCATTTTAAAAAAATATGTGATGCTCGCGGTTACTTATCCTGCGGGAATCAATTCCCGATCGTTATAGATAGCTGAATTCTGGAATAAATAGCCGATCAAATATAAAGAGCCGCATAAAACCACCAATTTGTCCGTTGGAGACTCTTCAGTTCTGGCGATCGCTTCATCTAAAGCCCCAAAAATATCAGCATAAGTCAAGCAATCGCTTAATTTAGGACATACCTGCCGAGCCACTGCTGCTAATTCTTCAGGTTTGGCACTACTATGGTCTGGTACGGGCACTAAATGCAATTCGTCTTTAGGTTTGAGGAGAGCTTCAAAAATATCTTCGCGATCTTTGGTAGACAGCATTCCCATCACCCAGACGACTGGCTGATTAAAAGTATCAACATATTGCCGTAAAGCTTTTGCTGCTGCGGGATTGTGCGCCCCATCAATTAAAATCGAACGTCCTTGCCAAGTTGCCCACTGCAATCTACCCAACCAACGAGTTTTATTCATTCCCGTCTGAATTGCCAATTCGGGAATATCCCAACCTTGCTGTTGTAAAATTTTAACTGTCGCGATCGCTAAAGCAGAATTACTTAATTGAATTTCTCCATGTAAAGGTAAGGGATATTGAATATCTTGATATTTTGCCCAGTTGGCATCATTTCTACCTGGTATTTCAATTCTACGGGCGGGTTTGACCCAAGTTACAGGACAATTTAATTCTTCTGCTTTTGCTTCAACTACATCTTTAGCTTCTAGAGGAAGCTTGCCTACTACTGCGGGACAGTTTGCTTTTAAGACTCCTGCTTTTTCTCTCGCAATATCTGCTAAGGTAGGACCCAAACGCTGCCAGTGTTCTAAGCTGAGAGAGGTAATCACACTAACAAGACTGCGTTCGGTAACGTTGGTAGCATCCAGCCTGCCTCCTAAGCCTACTTCCATAACGGCAATATCCACTTGAGAGCGTGCAAAATAAAGCCAAGCAGCAGCAGTGATTACTTCAAACTGAGTTGGGCTTTCCTTTTGAGGATCGATTGCCTGTTGAATGTCTTGTAAAATCTCGGCTAATTCCGATGATGGTATCGCTCTTTCGTTAAGATGAATTCTTTCCGTCCAATCTACCAAATGAGGAGAAGTATATCGTCCGACTCGATAGCCTGCTTCTGTCAAAATAGAAGACAAATAAGCACATACAGAACCCTTGCCATTCGATCCCGCAACATGAATAATGGGGATTTTGTCTTGAGGATTGCCCAAATCCGCTAGCAATTGTTCGATTCTTTTCAAACCAAGATTGACACCAAAACGTTGAAAAGGTTGTAAAAGAGAACCGATCTGATTATCGCCTGCCACCATAATTCCGAGTTTATTTTGCTCTTGCCTTAGATAAGTTCAATCATAATCCAAAGTGTTGCAACAATCTTTAATAAATATTAAATTTTTGATAAACCTTAGATAAAATTATTTGCACAGTAAATAGATTCCTATCCTGACGGGAAACTAGATAAGATATACGTTAATAGCGGAAAAAATATATAGCTTGCTTAATATAAAAGAGATATTGCTGATTTATGGCACAGATAGAAACTAGAACCGAACCCATGGTTTTGAACATGGGACCCCATCATCCCTCAATGCACGGCGTACTGCGCCTCATTGTAACTCTTGATGGGGAAGACGTAATCGATTGTGAGCCTGTAATTGGCTATCTTCATCGAGGAATGGAGAAGATTGCTGAAAACCGTACCAGTGTAATGTACGTTCCTTATGTTAGTCGTTGGGACTATGCTGCGGGTATGTTTAACGAAGCAATTACAGTTAACGCCCCCGAAAAACTAGCTGGGATTGAAGTACCCAAGCGCGCCCAATATATTAGGGTAATAATGCTGGAATTAAACCGCATTGCCAACCATTTATTGTGGCTAGGGCCATTTATGGCTGATGTGGGCGCGCAAACTCCCTTTTTCTATATTTTCCGCGAGCGAGAACTAATTTACGACCTTTGGGAAGCTGCCACTGGTCAGCGCATGGTTAATAATAATTATTTTCGTATTGGGGGAGTATCGGTAGATTTACCCTATGGCTGGATTGATAAATGCGAAGATTTTTGCGACTACTTCGATCCTAAAATCGATGAATATGAAAAATTGATTACCAACAATCCTATTTTCCGCCGTCGCGTTGAAGGAGTAGGTACAATTACTCGCGATCGCGCTATTAATTGGGGTCTTTCAGGCCCGATGTTAAGAGCTTCTGGGGTTAAATGGGATCTGCGTAAAGTAGACCATTATGAATGTTACGATGATTTTGATTGGGACGTTCAATGGGAAACGGCAGGGGATTGCTTTGCTCGCTATTTAGTCAGAATTCGCGAAATGCGCGAATCGATCAAGATTATTCGTCAAGCCCTTAAAGGTATTCCTGGGGGTGCTTATGAGAATTTAGAAGCTCGAAGAATGGCTGAAGGACGCAAATCAAAATGGAATGATTTTGAATATCAATATGTAGCGAAAAAAGTCGCGCCTACTTTTAAAATTCCTGAAGGCGAACATTACGTCCGTATGGAAAGTGGTAAAGGTGAATTGGGCATCTTTATCGTTGGTAATGATAATGTTTTTCCCTGGCGTTGGAAAATTCGCGCTCCTGACTTTAACAACTTACAAATCTTACCAGAATTGCTCAAAGGAGTTAAGTTAGCAGATATTATGCCTATTCTGGGTAGTATCGATATTATTATGGGTTCGGTAGATCGTTAGAATTTATTCTTCATTTAATTAAGAATCGAATATACATTATAGGGCGAATCAATTCGTCCTTTTTTTGTCACTAAAAAACATAGATTCTCTTGAATTAATCCTAATAAATTTACCAAAATCCTCTTTTACCGCTGGGCATTACAGTCATCCAGTTAGTTTTTACTTGTTCTATTTGTTCTTTGCTTAGATTGCTGTCTCTTAAATTAGCACCACACAAATTAGCACCTTTAAGCTTGGTATTTTTGAAATTAGAGTTATTTAAGTTGGTACCGCGCAAATCGATACCTTCAAGATTGCAAGATTTAAAAAACGATCTGCTCAGATTGGCGTTACGCAGCATAGCTTGACGCATATCGCACTTAGTGAAATTGCTATTACTCAGATCTGCATTCTGCAAATTAGTTTTGACTAATTTAGAGTTATGAAATTTCGATTCAGATAAATCTACCTTTTGCAAGTCTTGCATACTAATGTCTCTCAGCCCAAAATCTTTTCTGCCAGCACTATATGCTCTTAAAATATCTTCGGCTGAAGCTTTTATGGGTTTAACAGGAGTTTGAGAATTTCGAGAAACAGAAGTAGAGCCATGACCGCTTCTGGTGCTGGTGGTTCTGGAAGTCCGAGAGACTCTAGTATTGGGAGAATTTCTAGAGTTGCGGGAAACTCTAGTATTAGAAGCTGCATTACGACGAGAACCTCCTACAGAACCTCTCATTCCTCGACTGCTACGACTGTCTCTACTATAAATTGAAGAGTTAGATATTTCTGTATTACTAGGAAAACTGAGCATACTTTCAGACAAACTATCGACATGACTTTCTATATCGAGAGCTTGGAGTGCTTCTTCCGCAGTTTTATAGCGATTTTTTACCGCTACCTCCAGCATATTCGTCAGTATTTCTGCAAAACCATCGCTAACTTTAGCGTATTTAAACCAGTCAATTTCTCCTGTAATCGGATCGCAATCCATATTTTTGGGAGCTTTACCAGTCATCAAATACATAATCGTAACTCCCAAAGCATATACATCGCTAGCATAGACAGGGCGCATGGCTAATTGTTCGGGAGGGGCAAAACCAGGAGTACCTACAGCAAATGCGGTAAACGCTGTTTGATTTGAACCACCCGCACCGACAGAATTAACTTGATTTTTGACTACACCAAAGTCAATTAAAACTAATTTGTCATCAATTTCTCGACGAATAATATTAGCGGGTTTGATATCTCGGTGAATTACTTTTTGAAGGTGAATATCTCTTAAAATGACCAAAACTTCTTGCAGTACTTGTCTGGCTTTTGCTTCGTTTAAAACCCCTTGTTTTTTGACTTCCTGTTGTAGATTGTTACCTTTAACAAATTCTTGAATCAGATAAAATTGCTCTCGATCTTCAAAATAATCTAGCAATCTGGGAATTTGGGGATGATTGCCAACTCTGCCTAAAGTTTTGGCTTCTCTTTCAAACAATTCTCTTGCCATCGACAAAAAGTTAGGATTGTCTGTGTTGGGACGCAACTGTTTGATTACACATAATGGCTTGCCAGGTAAAGCAAGATCGGCTGCCAGAAAAGTAGCTCCGAAACCACCTTTACCAAGACCTTTTACTAAATGATAGCGACCGTGTAATAGCAGTTTCGATCCGCAAGCTTTACACAATTTTGACTTGGGATGATTGACTGGTTTAGGACAGGATGGATTTAGGCAATAGCTCATTCAAAATACCTATGAAGCTCTGTCTGACAAATATGTTTTCTAGGAGTAATTACTCCTAGCAATAGCGAAGTTAAAAGTATAAGAATACTAGTTTCTGGCTATTTCCTCCCCAGCATATCCTAAATTTTTTAAAATCAGTTGGGAGAGACTACGTAATATTAGTTAAATTGACAACATTATTTTTCTCGATCCTTTATTCTTCTAAAACTGGCTAAAGCTGCGATCGCTTCAGCTAAAATACTAATTAAACGATATAGAGCTACTGCGGTTATTTCTGCTGGAAATAAGGAGTCATCAAGTAAACTGTAGGCAGTGACTTCAAAGACTCCTAGTCCTCCTGGCGCACCTGGTACAATCAAACCCAATAACCAGGCAAAACTAAAAGTACCAATTAATTGAGGTATTTGTTCTAAGTTAACAGTTTGTAATGCTAGAAATACCCACAAAAATCCGCAACCTCGCAAGATAACGAAACCAATTTCTCCCAGAAAAGGTATTAAAGGATATTTTTTTAAAGTAATAGTTTGAGTTGCGATCGCATCGCCTGTTTTTTTACTTTTACTGCGAGATAGACGTTGTAGTAGAGGATTGAGAATGCGGGGATGGATGCCAATTAATATCCCAATTAAACTGAGTAATTGTAGGGCAACAATCGAGGGATTAAAATTTGTTTCTAGCCATCCTAAACTACTGGAGATCGTGCCTACTAAAAGTGCTGCGACAGCCATTAATAGAGGTTCTAGTAAAACGCTGAGAATTGCTGCGCCTTTCGATCCTCCTACCCGAGAGACCGCCAAAATTCTGCCGTAAAAATGCCAAATATTACCAGGAGTATATTTAGCAATGTTGGTTGTTAAATATACACGAATACCTTCTTGGACACCTAAAGGTTGCTCGAATAATTTTAAAATCGTCGTCCAAATCAAACCAGACCAAATATGAGCGCAGATCGTAATTAGCAAAGCCATTACCAGCATTAGCCAACTTTGGCGGTCGATCGCTATAGTAGTTATTTCTCCAAAACGATCTTTAATAGTTTTGATTAAGAAAAAGACTATTCCTCCCCAAATAAACCATCTTAAATAAGGTTTGATTCGAGCCAGAATTTGTTTCATAGTTTAATTGATAAAGATAATTTTATTCATTGATGGGGGCAAACACTTTCAAACTTTGAGGCAAACATTCGATTGCTAAAGGGGTATTACCAATAATTTCTCCATCCAGAACCACCTTTTGAGAAGGAGTAGCAGAGATTTTTACTCTGCGCGATCGCACGTGAACGATATTATCCAATTCCGCACTAGTTTTGATCAAAGCAGCACCCAACATACTAAAAAGAGTAGTCACTGCTTGCAGTTTATTATCAACTGTAGCGATCGTAATATCCAATAAGCCGTCATCGGCAACCACTTCCCCAATTCCCTGTGCTAACACCGAGGTGGGAGGGGCAGCATTAGCGACGGTAATTGCCCCTGCTTCAAAGGTTTTAACAACGCCATCAATTTCTACTTCTGCCTCGAACAATTGCTGTTCGTCTAGCTGTCGCCAACCCGCCATAATATAAGCCAACGAACCCCAACGATTTTTCGCCTCGCGATCGGCTTTTTCGATAGTTTCTGCCTCATAACCAACTCCTGCTAACAAGATTAAGGGCAAGTCATTACACTTAGCGGTATCTACTGTTCTAATTTTCCCTGCCAAAATAATTTCGCAAGCCCTCCGTATTGGGCTAATTTGCTGAACAATACCCAAAGCCATACCAAAAGCATTGGCAGTTCCACGAGGAATAATACCCAAAGGAATATCGGTATTGACTAACGCCCCTGCTACCGCCGAAACTGTCCCATCTCCCCCCGATGCAATAATCAAATCTGCCTCACTCGCGATCGCTTGTAATGCTAATTCTTGAGGATCGATATCGGGACTGGTTAAATGAACTTCTAAATGTAGGTGAGGTTCGAGCATTTGTTTGATAAAGTCAAGATCTTGTTGCCCGTTACCATTGCCCGATACGGGATTAAAAATCAAATGAGCTACTATGCTTTGGGCGAAACTTTTGGCGATCGCTTCTGCCGTTCCCAAATTAGTCGCCAAGGGTACTAAATGAACGTTGCAAATCCTTAGTAAAGCTTGAATATCTGGTTCGTGGGGTTGGGCGTTGAGAGGATCGATTAGAAAAATGACTGCAAGAATTTCCCCTTCCACGACTTTGGCAGCAATTTGAGCGTCTCCTCCTAGAGGTCCCGATGCCATCCTGTCAATTTTTAAGTTTGTGGCTTCTTGAATTAGTTTTCCTGTCGTCCCTGTAGCGATTAGATGATAGCGAGACAGCAGAGGTTCGTGACGAATGGCAAAATTTACCATCTGGTCTTTTTTATCGTCGTGGGCAATCAGGGCGATCGTTCTAGCCATAGTTTAGATGAAAGAAAACAGGAAAAATAATAGAGGTTCGGTTTTGGTACGGTTTAGAGATCGAAACCAGCGAAGATCGAAGGTTATAGATGCGTTAAAATCATTTTACTAACCTTGGCATAAAAGCAATAATTAAAGCTTACTAATTGTTTTTCTACCAATTTGCGCGATTCAGATAACAATATAACGTAAGAGGTAAATTAACTTAAGAACATTATGGATTCACCTATTAAGGCAGTACAAGCACCCTATAGAGGAGGCGGTGGCGGTAATTACCGTACTCCCCCCCCAGATTTACCTTCTCTACTTTTAAAAGAACGCATTGTATATTTGGGACTTCCTCTGGTTTCATCGGATGAATATAAAAATCAGCTTGGGGTAGATGTCACGGAATTAATTGTGGCACAATTGTTATTTCTTCAATTTGACGACCCAGATAAGCCCATTACCATGTATATCAACTCTACTGGTACTTCGTGGTATGGTGGAGACTCCATTGGTTTCGAGACGGAAGCCTTTGCTATTTGCGATACTATATCCTATATTAAGCCTCCCGTACATACGATTTGTATCGGTCAAGCAATGGGTACTGCGGCAATGATTCTCTCTGCGGGAGAAAAAGGTTATCGTGCTAGTTTGCCTAACGCTACCATAATTCTCCATCAAGCTCGTAGTGGCGCGCGGGGTCAAGCGACTGATATTCAGATTCGCGCTAAAGAAGTAATCGAGAACAAACGGGCAATCTTGGATATTTTTAGTAAAAATACAGGTCAAGCGATCGAAAAACTAGAAAAAGATACCGATCGTATGTTCTACATGACTCCTCAAGAAGCCAAGGAATATGGTTTGATCGACAAAGTCCTCGAAAGTACTCAAGATTTACCTACTCCTGTTTCTACTCTGACGTAAAAAAATAAGTTTAAGATCGAATAATTATTATGCCTATTGGTATCCCCAAAGTTCCCTATCAACTTCCAGGTCAGCAATACAGCGACTGGATTAGTATTTACGACCGTTTGTATCGCGAGCGCATTATCTTCCTGGGAAGAGGCGTTAACGACGGTTTGGCAAATCAAATTATTGCCATCATGCTTTACTTGGATTCTGAAGATCCAGGTAAGCCTATCTACCTTTATATCAATTCTCCTGGCGGTTCGGTAACTGCTGGTTTGGCAATTTATGACACAATGCGCCATCTCAAATCAGAAGTGGTTACCATCTGCGTTGGTTTAGCTGCTTCTATGGGTGCATTTTTGCTTTGTGGCGGTACAAAAGGCAAGCGTTTGGCGTTACCTCACTCCCGTATCATGATTCACCAACCTTTAGGGGGAGTTCAAGGACGCAGACAAGCGACTGATATTGATATTGAAGCGAGAGAAATCTTACGTATTCGCGATCAACTCAATCAAATGATGGCGGATAATACAGGACAGTTGATCGAAAAAATTATGAAAGATACCGATCGCGATTATTTTATGTCTGCTTATGAAGCCATGGAATATGGTTTGATCGACAAAGTAATTGAAGACAAAGAATAATTTTAGCGATCTTGCTCAATTAGTTAGTTGAGTTGCTCTTTGGTCTTTAGCGGGTGGAAATGCTGGTGTCTGGGACTCTTATTTCCCACCCGCCCGAAGGGTTTTAATCGCTGCTTGTAATGTAGAGAAGCTTTAACTAATAACTAGTACGGACGTTTCATGAAACGTCCCTAACTAATAACTAATACTAGATCCATAGTCGGTAGCTTAACCCGAACTCAGATCAAATACTTTTTCTAAAATAAATTAGCAATGTAATCTTTAATTAAATCGATAAACTTTTCTACTGCCACTGCACCAAAAACTAAAATAGATGTGGTCAATGCTAGTCCAAGGGAGCAAATAAACAATCCTGCGATACAAATCAAGCCGTCATCTTCCAACAAACCAAAAGCAGTGACAAAAATACCGATCGCGGGTAAGGTATTTGTTCCTGGAATGGGAATCATCATTGAAACTGACATTAAAGCGATCGCACAACCCAGCATGATTTTACCTGGAATGCTGGTACAAAGATAAGCTATGCGGGGTTTGGTAACATTCTCGATTTTCTCAATCCAAGGAGTCCCCATTTTAATGAATTTTTGTACTGTTTCTAGCTTCATTGAGCCTTGTAAGATCTTATTGGGCAACCAAGGGCGATCGCGTCCGACAACTAGCTGAATTGCTAAGAAAAACATGGCAATCCCGAAAGGAACAGAGTATCCAGGGGCTGGAATCGGTAAAGCAGAAGGTAAAGATAAAATTACCAATAAAAAGCCAAATACTCGTTCTCCAGTTAAAGTTAAAATATCGGATAGGGTTACTTTCTCGTCTCTTGCTTCTTCAAAAAAATAACGATTTAATTCGACCGAAAGTTTAGCCATTTTTTAAAATCTAGAAAAATAATAGTAGATATTGTAATAAACCAAAATAAAGTAAAAGGCGGGCAAATGCCCACCTTTTCATTTAACATTGAACAATTATTGGTTTTCGACCCTATAATTTTTTAGTACTTATAAGCGTCGGTTTTGAAAGGTCCATTCATCGGTACGTTGATATATTTAGCTTGCTCCTCAGTTAACTGAGTCACCGTACCGCCAAATCCAGCTACCATGTAACGAGCTACTTCTTCATCTAGATGTTTGGGTAGAACTTCCACAGTAATTGCACCAGCTTTTTCTTCAGCAGGCTTGTCGGCAAACTTGCGTTCGTATAAGAACATTTGCGCCAATACTTGGTTGGCAAAAGAGCCATCCATAATTCTGGAGGGGTGTCCAGTAGCATTACCCAAGTTAACCAAACGTCCTTCAGAAAGAATCAATAAATAATCTTGAGGATCGTTGCTGCGATAAACTTGATGTACTTGGGGTTTGACTTCTTCCCAACGCCATTCTTTACGCATAAATGCAGTATCGATTTCATTATCAAAGTGACCGATATTGCAAACTACCGCCCCAGGCTTGAGGCAAGTTAACATATTGGAATCGCAAACGTTGAAGTTACCAGTAGCAGTAACAATCATATCGAGAGAGCCTAACAACTCTTTATCGATAGAATCCATTGTGCCGTCATTTTGACCGTTTTTGTAGGGAGATACTACTTCAAAGCCATCCATACAAGCTTGCATTGCACAGATAGGATCTACTTCCGATACTTTGACAATCATGCCTTCTTGACGCAAAGAAGCAACAGATCCTTTACCCACATCACCGTAGCCAATTACCAAAGCTTTTTTCCCAGCCATTAGGTGATCTAAACCGCGTTTGATGGCATCGTTTAAACTGTGGCGACAACCGTATTTGTTATCGTTTTTAGTTTTGGTTACTGCGTCGTTAACGTTGATTGCAGGAATTTTTAATTCGCCTTTTTCTAGCATTTCCCACAGACGGTGAACGCCAGTAGTAGTTTCTTCAGTCACGCCGTGAATGCGGTCTAACATTTGGGGATATTTTTCGTGGATATGACCTGTCAAGTCGCCACCATCATCGAGAATCATATTGGCATCCCAAAGGTCGCCTTCAGCGTTGTGGCAAGTTTGCTCGATACACCAAATATATTCTTGTTCGGTTTCTCCTTTCCAAGCATATACAGGAATACCAGCAGCCGCGATCGCCGCAGCAGCATGATCTTGAGTAGAGAAGATATTGCAAGAAGACCAGCGTACTTCAGCACCCAATTCAATTAGAGTTTCGATTAAAACTGCTGTTTGAATGGTCATGTGGATACAGCCAATAATTTTTGCTCCTTGTAGGGGCTTAGTCGCGCTGTATTTATTGCGAATTGCCATCAGTGCGGGCATTTCGCTTTCAGCAATAGAAATTTCTTTGCGACCCCATTCTGCAAGGGTAATATCGGCTACTTTATAGTCTTGAATATTTTGTTTTTCTTTGGCAGGTGCTTGTGCTGTCATAGATTCTTAGTTGGTTAAAGTACTATCTGTAAAATGTTGGCTTGGTAAACCTTAGTTAAACCCTAAAAAAGATTGGCTTAATTTCAATAACTCTATTGTTCTGGTTAGGGATTAAGTCATAGCTAAATGATTTCCCTTATCTAAGATGATAGATAATCAATAGCTTTCAATGCTAGTTAAATGGCAACTAAGATTTGGCTTGTATTGGAAATCTAATCTCTACTAAATCTCGCTCGAACTGATATAAATGCTTGCAAAGCTTGCTAATAAGTAGTAATTGCCTAATCCCAAA
The DNA here is from genome assembly GCF_058530065.1 of Waterburya sp. Taxonomy (NCBI): domain Bacteria; kingdom Bacillati; phylum Cyanobacteriota; class Cyanophyceae; order Pleurocapsales; family Pleurocapsaceae; genus Waterburya; species Waterburya sp. The sequence goes on from NZ_JBZNBU010000354.1 coordinate 26,716, forward strand.
CATTTTCTAAGTAATATAACATAATTGCTCGTGCTGTAACAGACAGGATTATAATTGGCAATTTACCATTTAATTTGAAGCAGACTAAAATTAGTTCTTACTTAAAATTCTCTTTCTAAAGTATGGCGAACAAGTCTCTAAATCTCGGTACAATAAGAAACTGCATGAAAAAAATATTAATTATAAGCTAAGAGGTATTTTGTGAGCGTTAGAGTAAGGATTGCCCCCTCACCTACGGGAAATTTACACATCGGCACGGCAAGGACGGCGGTATTTAATTGGCTGTATGCTCGCGCCAAACAAGGTACATTTGTTTTAAGAATTGAAGATACAGACGAAGCGCGATCGCGCCCCGAATATACTGAAAATATCAAGTCAGGATTGGCATGGTTGGGTTTAAACTGGGACGAAGGACCTTTTTTCCAAACTCAACGATTGGATAAATATCAAGCAGCAGTACAAACTTTGATTGACAAAGGGCTAGCATATCCTTGTTATTGCACTCCTGAAGAACTAGACGAGTTGCGGGAAACCCAAAAAGCCCAAGGGAAAGCTCCTGGTTATGATAATCGCCACCGCAATTTATCGGCAGAAGAAAAGCAGGCTTTTGAAAGTGAGGGACGCAAGCCAGTAATTCGCTTTAAAATAGACGGCGATCGCACTATTGCTTGGCAGGATAGCATTCGCGGCACTGTAACTTGGAAAGGTAGCGACCTCGGTGGAGACATGGTAATTGCTCGGGCTGCTAGTGGAGACGAGACGGACGTCACAAGCCCTGGAGGAAACCTCCAGGGTCGCGTCCTCCCTTACGGACAGGCTTTATATAATCTAGCGGTAGTGGTGGATGATATCGACATGAAAATCACTCACGTAATTCGTGGGGAAGATCATATTGCTAACACTGCCAAACAAATCTTGCTTTACGAGGCATTAGGCGCAGAAGTACCTACTTTTGCTCACAGTCCTTTGATCCTCAACCTAGATGGAAAAAAACTATCCAAACGAGACGGAGTAACTTCCATTGATGATTTCCGCAAACTAGGATTTTTGCCTGAAGCTTTAGTTAACTATATGACCTTGTTGGGCTGGACTTTTCAAGACTCTACTAAAGAAATTTTTACTTTAGATGAAGCAGCAGCAGAATTCGATCTCGAAAGGGTTAATAAAGCAGGGGCTAAATTTGACTGGGATAAGTTGGATTGGATTAACAGTCAATATCTCCACGATCTGCCCGCCGATAAGCTCACAGATCTGTTAATTCCTTTTTGGCAAGAAGCGGGTTATGCAGTAGATAAATTCGATCGCTCTTGGTTGGAAAAATTATCTGCTTTAATTGGATCTACCCTAACTCGTTTGACTGATGTGATGGATCGAGATGTAATGCTAGCTCGTTTGGGAGAATCTACAGCCGCAAATTTAAAAGATGCGATCAAAGACACTTCTATTGCCTCAGACATTCATGCCTTTTTCGCCGATTCCGTTGATTATGCCGATGATGCGCTGGATTTACTCCAACAAGAAGGAGTCACTGCGGTAATCTCAGAAATTATGGCGGGAATTGATGGGTCAGCAATGGCGGAAGAAGATGCCAAAGCACTAATTAAACAAGTAACCAAAAGTCAAAAAGTCAAAAAAGGTTTGGTCATGCGATCGCTCCGTGCCAGTTTTACAGGAGAATTACACGGTCCCGATTTAACTCAAACATGGTTGCTACTTAACAAAATCGGTGTAGATAAAACTCGCTTGCAACAAGCTTTAGAAAAAATTTCTAGCTAAACTGAATTCAAGCAATTCTTTTATCTCAAACTCAGGTTATTGTCTGGTCTCTCTTGAGAATAACTAGGAATAACCTGAATCTTAACTGGTCTACCGCTAAAATTAAACTGTTACAGTTGGAGTCCGAGCGCAATAAATAAAACTATATTAAATGTGTATTTCAAAAGTATTTTGTGATTCCGATTAGAACATATTGCTCTAAGCTAGAGATATAAAAATAGCCCAATATAACCTATGAATTCAATAGTAAAAAAATATTGCTCTAATTCTTCTATCTCAGAAAACAGTCGTTCTTCCTTAGATCCCGAACGAACCTACACATTCAATAAAAGTTTCGACTTGGTCGTAGGTATTGCTACTGCTGCGATCGCTTTTCCCATAGTCGCCCTCACAATTTTAGTCGGTAATTTTTGTAGTCAAGAAAAATGGGAAGAATTTTGGGATAATTTCTGATAAATTGCTCAAACTATTGACCTCAAACTTACGTTTGGGAATTATTACGCCATCGCAAGACTAAAACTAAGACTCCTAACAAAATAATCAATCCAGTCCTCAATATGCTGGCAAAATTCAAGTCCAGAACACCCAAATAATGAGAACCCGATAAAATTATATGAGCGATCGCCAGAATCAAAGCGGGAATAGTTAGAAGATGTATTTTGCGCCACCGTTGACCGAGTTTTTTTTGCCAGCCATCACTACTAGTGATTGCAGCGGGAAATAACAAAAACAAACTCAAAATTCCCATTCCAATACCAAAACGATGTTGCGGAAGCATAAAAGCGATCGCATCCAAGTTCCAATTAAGAGAATGGTCTAGCATATGGGCGGTGTGAGCCATAGCTAGAATAAAAGCACCAACTCCAATAGCACGACGATATTGCAAGGGAGCATTCCAAATTCCCCCTAAAGGACGAGCAATTAAAGCTAACATTAATAATACCAAAGCAAAATGTCCTGTATAATCGACCATTGCATCAGTTCGTAACAAAGTTAAGATGCCGATGGTTACAGTAATATAGCCCCCTAAGCGAAATAATTGACTGCGCCTGTTAGCACTAACTTTAGCGGCAAACACTCCAATTCCCCACATCATTGGTGTCGTACCCAAGCCAAAGCAAACCATGACAATCCCACCTTGTAGTAGGTCTCCTGTTTCTACTGCCTTGAGTTGGGCTGCATATAAAAATCCACAGGGAATTAGACCCCACAAACTACCCAATAAAGCAGGAGTCCACCATTTCCCGCGGGCAACCCGATTCATGCCTGAATTTAGTCGGTTATGGAGAATACTTTGTAGGGGATTGAGAAAAGGTAGTTTAGGCAACCAATTAGGTTTAATTTGTCCGATGCCAAACCAAATCAATAAAATACCAGTAAATATTGCTATAAATTGGCGGAAAAAACTTCCTATTCCCGCTAATTGACCGCCAGCCACCACAATAGAACCCAATCCTCCTAAAGCAGCACCGACTAAGCCATAGCTGATTATTCTACCGATATTTAAGAGTAAATGGAATTGCCAGCCATTAAATTCTGCGGGATTTTTATCTTGTTGAGAAAGAGAAAAAGCAACAGTCAAAGGACCACACATTCCAATACAGTGACCGAAACTGCCAAAAAATCCCAATGCCAAAATTAGCAATAAATCTACCACTATTCCTATACTAATGATTTGCTGGGTTCGGTCGGGCTATTTACTTCCGTATTAGAAAGATTTTCAATAACTGCTAGCATTTCTCTCTCAAAGCTAACTTGAGCGCGATTGGTTTTTGCCCCAAAATAAAAGCAATCCCCTTGTTCTAATGCCCAAACTTGGGAATGGGAAAAATAGCTCATCACTACTCCGATCATTAGCAATGCGAAACCAGCATAAACAATAGGTACGCCAGGATCGGCTTTAATTTGCAAACCCGTACTACCAATGATATCCAGTAATTTAATTTTGATGCCATCAACTTCAACACTTTGACCAATCCGAATCGCGCTGGTTAATTCTCCCTTTTGGTTATAAATTAATGCTGTCCCTTGTAAATCTTTAATCAGCATCGAAACCCCAGAACTCATATCGGGTTTGGTGGGAATCCAAGTACCCCAAATATCTCCCGTACCTAAAGTATCTAATTTGGCTACGGGTAATTGAAAGATTGGACTGTTATTAAGTTGGACTTTGATTCCTGCAATACTCCAATTGGTTTGATAGAGAGTTACTCCGTCATAGCGCAGGGGATGATTGACGTAGATAGTTTCTCTTTTTAATTCTTCTCCATCATTATTGACTACTGAAAGATCGGAATAAAACTGATCGATATCTCCATTACTGGTATATTCAATCCAAAAACGATTTACCTTGACTTGCCAGTCATCGGGTATCTGGGGGCGAGAAAAAGGTCCTGCTTCAATAATGTTTTGGATTTTAAAAATGCTGCCACTAGGTATAGATTCTTGAGCGAAAAATCCCGTGAAAATTCCCCACATTCCTCCCAATAAGACAATTATCATGCCCAAATGAACGATAATTGGGCCAATACGTCCGATTATCCCTTTACGAGCATATAAAGTATTATCTTGCTGCCAGACTTGATATTTTTGTCCTGTTAAGAGAGTTGCTAAAGATTTTAAAGAACCTCGATCTAATTCGGCACTCAAGGCTAACTTGGCAAACTGTTTGGGCTTTTGATAATACTTCCATTTGCGGGCTGCTTTCAAAGCTGGTAGCTGTCTTCTAAAGGTACAAGCAGTCAAACTCGCCCCAAACAAAATTAGCAGAGAAAGATACCACCAGGTACTATACACATGATTGAAACCCGCAATTAAAATAACCTTCCAGGTCAAAAAACCATACAAAGCAGGAGATTCGGGATAATTTTCTTGATAAAAACTCAAAGTCTCCGACTGTTCGATTACCGTGCCGATGATGCTAACTATTGCGATCGCCAATAATAAAACAATTGCTAATTTTAAATTGGCAACCATAGCAACCAAACGGCGAAACAAAAATCTTGGTTTTAAAGATGAATTCATTATAAATAGTAAACTTTACCTGCGATCGCCTACTTGACACAAAGGTCGCTGGAGAAGGGATCGTCTCAAATTATTAACTAGTATAAAATTTAAACGTGCTGGCGCGCTAAACAATGAGCAGCAAAACCAAAAATAGCTACCCCCAAAAGATCGCAGGCAAAATCTACTAAAGAAAAAGTTCTGGTAGAGACAAACATCTGAGAGCATTCTCAGTACTGTTCGGATAAGCCATGAAATCAAGGGGTTGAGGGAGGGTGTTGGGTGTTGGGTGTCGGGGGTTGGGGTCATTTCTTCCCTACACCCAACCACCTAAATTCGAGACCCCCTAAAGGGTGAGACAGTTCCTTCAACGGGTCACAGACTCCTTCGGATTCGGCACTTTTCTCAAGTCGGGGACCGCCTACCGAAAGTGCCTCACCGCAACGGACTGTCTCACCGCGTCGCCGTTAGGCGCGCCCTCGGCAATAACCTCAACGGAGGGAACCTCCGCAACGGTTTTGCCTCGCAAAGTAAGGCGTTGCTGTTTGCCGCAACTAATGCTCGAATTACCCTACCCCCTTTCTCACCGATAACTTTAGTTAACCGAACAGTATTGAGAGCATTCTTCGATCGCAATGACAGCCACCACAATACCGATAACTATGAGAGTCGATTTTTGAGAGTTGTAAGACAGTCGAGGTACAAAACTCAGAACTGCTAAAAAAAAGAATTACCTAAATTGTTATTTCTCAAAAAAATAATTACTACAATAAATGAAGCGAAAGATAAGAATAAATATAAAATTATATTTTGTTTTTTCATCGATTTATCAACTCTCTATAAAGTAAAACTTTTTAGCTACAATAGTTGATGAATAGAGCTAATCAATATCTAAAACAACTATTTTAACTGCTAATACAAAAATATTTGCTAAGTATGAAGAAACAGCTATATATAATTAGTTTTATTTGTGCCATATTTTTTAATGGGTATCTAACTAAAAATACGGCTGCAACTACTATAAATACTCAAGCTGAAATTTCTGAGGAAATAGTCTTTAATAACTCCAGTAACGAGTCAACCAATGATTCGACAACAGTTATCCTCTTAATTGGATTAATTGCTACTGGTGGTATCTTATTTTGGTATTTTTCTCAGTCTCGTAAAGGCAATAGTTCTGGTTTTCCGTCCCTCAACCATAAATCTAATACTCCATTACTAGATCGCGTCAGCCCCAAGCTACGTCGTCAACTACTAAGATTAATTAACGATCCCAAAACGGCTAATAGATTGTTAACGGGTATTCAAAAAAATAATGGCGATCGCTCTCCTAACTGGATAGCGGAAAAAGCAATTTATGACCTCCGCAGAGGTAGATAAATTAACTCATAAAATAAAGCAAGGGACTAGATGACAACGCATCATAGTCCCAATTTTTTTGAAATAATTTTTATTTAACTGTCGATGAATTTTTAGCTGTTGGGTACGGTTTCTACCCCACTCGCACCATCAACTCCAGAAGCAACCTCCTCGGCTTGGGCGAGAACTCCCTCTGCATCGGGGTTATATTTCAAAACTACAGTACTGCCAGTTTGGGCTACCCAAAGACCAACATTATCAGACACTCCCGCATCATCTAGTGCTTTAGCAACCCGCTTTGCCAAGCCACTTTCATCAAATTGCCCGTCCAAACCAACTTTTTCAGGTGCAATACCATTTTCGTCTGCTGCTGCCGCTACAGAAACATCGCCTGCTGCTGCTGCTTTATCTTCTTCTTTTTTACCGAATAGTTTTCCTAGAAAACCCATCGTTATATCCTCTTTATGTTAATTTCAGTTCGCAAGTACAAAACATAACTGCACTTGCTTGGCAGTATAAAGGGGAGTTAGAAAAACCAAGTCTATAGTAATAAAGATTTTAGATTCGATCGCTTTTAAGATTTTTTGCCCATTTCTCCCAAGTATTTAGCTAAATAAGGAGAAAATACTTCATAAATTAAAGTTAAAGGCTGGCGATCGTGCCAAAATAAATAGTGACGACCCCAAAAAGGTGCTTTTTGCCCGAATTCTTGTTCTAAAGCGGGACAGTGACCGCAATATACTCCCCGCACGTCGCGATAGAGTTCGGTATGCAAAGTAGAAAGACTACGCCAAATGGGTTGCGATCGATTTTGTAGATAATCATCCACTTCTCTAGCATTCCACCAAGAAGCAGCATAAGCTAGTCGTTGACCAGATGCTGTTTTCAACCAGACTTGTCTTCGCAATCTTGGCTCTGCAATAGCTTGAATTTCTTCAGGCGCGCCATCGTCGCTTTTACCAATTAGCGACATATCGATTACATCTACTTCGGTCTTTTCTCCCGTCAGCAACTGTAAAAGATGAGTAGGAGAACCATCTCCCAACAACAAAATCTGCCAGGTTGGTGCTAGTTGTTCGTGGGGTAAACCTTGCTGCACCGCTTTTTTCCCTCCTTGCCAAATTGGTTGGAGAGAATGCCAGCTACTAGGGGTAGTTTGAAGATTGAATGGTTGGGTTGCAGTCACTTTTAGTTACAAAACTTTATTCTTGTTAATAAAGATGGTAGCGTTATTTGCCAAAAATTTCTCGTTTCTCGTCTCCGACAATGGGAGGTTCAATGGTCGATGGTGATAGTTTCTGTAGGGATAATCTTGACTTTCAGATCGATTTCTTTATCTAATTCTTGGGTGAGGAGATCCTTAATTTTGACCAAGCGATCGCGATTTATCGATCCAGGGGTAGCAGCGACAACCACTTCCACGGTAATATTTTTACTGTTGCTGGGGTTATTTTGAATTGCGATCGTCCTAATGTCGCTATTAGATAAACTGGGTATTTCCCTGCGAACTATTTCATTAACTTGATAACGAGCGTTATTTTGCACAATTAAACTTCTCAAAGACCAACCTAAAGGCAAACCTAAAATTAACAGGGTAGTAATGGTAAAAATCAATCCTTGTTTGGCTCGTTCGATACTACCGTAAGACTGAAGCAGCAAGATGATTACCCCACTAAAAATAATTCCCGTGAGGTTGGTAATAAATAATAGTAAAGCCCCGACTGAAAGAGAAGTTTCCCCCCAAGCTATACCGATCCCCACCACACTCAAAGGCGGAACTAAAGCTACTGCGATCGCAACTCCAGGTAGAGCGTCGGCGATTCGTTTGCGAGTATTAGCAAATGCCCCCGCTGCCCCCGCTGCTAAAGCAATGACCAGATCTAAAAGATTGGGAGTAGTGCGGGCAACAATTTCTGGGGTGGCTGTTTTTAAACCAATTAGCAAGACTGTCATGACAGAGATGAAGACGGTAAATAATACTCCTGTAAAAAGAGTTAAAAAACAACGTTTTAACAGCCTTCGGTTGGCTACCGTAGAAGAATAAGCAATTCCCGTAATTGGGCCAATCAAAGGAGCGATAATCATTGCCCCAATAATAATTGCCACGCTATTTGCCAACAAACCCAAAGTTGCAATTAACCCCGATAATCCTAATAGAACATAGAAACTCAAGGAAGGTACGGAAGCACGCCATAAATTGCGATTGAGAGTTACAATCGGCAAAGGTTTTTCGGCTAGCCAATGCCAATCTCCACTTTGACTATTCCAAGAATCTTCGATCTTTTTGGTCTGAACTGGATATCTTTGACGAAAATATGCTTTGATTCGAGCGTACCAACCAATATTAGGATTGAGAAGCAGCATAGGAGAGTGGGGTACTAGGGGACTGTTATTTGGCGCAGCGAAAACCAGCAATTATTTGTCTGACATGGGGATGATACCAATTACGAAAAGTAGTTCTTAAAGCATAATGATTTGTCGCCCAACTTCCTCCCCGCAAAACTCGATGTTGACCATCGAAATAGACTTGGGAGTAGCCAGTATAGGGATAGCTAGTAAAACCAGAATAGCCATCAAACCAAGAGTTCGTCCATTGCCAAATATTACCTAACATCTCTTCACAACCGTTAGAAGTGGTTAATTTTGCTGCTTTTTCCCATTCTGCTTCGGTAGGCAATCTTTTGTTAACAAATTTGGCGTAAGCTTCCGCTTCATAATAGCTAACTCCACATACGGGAAGATTTAATCTTTGGCTGTCATCCGTCCAATATAAGGGTCGATCTAGGGAATTTTTTTGCAACCAATGCCAACCTTCAGGCGACCAATACTGAGATTTTTGATAGCCTCCCGCAGTGATAAAATTAGCGTATTCTTTCCCAGTAACAAGAAAGCGATCGAGCCAATAGGTGTTTAAATATATTTTATGAGAAGGACGCTCGTTATCTTGAGCAAAAATTTCGTTGCTACCTAGAATAAATTCTCCTGCTTCTATTTTCACCATCTCCTCCGCAACCGAATTACGGCTATCTTTGACAAAGCTAAAGCGAGCGCGAGGATCTTCTAAAGCATTCTCATGACAGTATAGTTTCCAGAGAAAAGCGATCGTCTCGCAATGTTGACCCTCGTGTTGAATCAGCCATTGCCAGAGTCTTTCTTGTTTTTCTATGGGTGCAGATTCTAAATACTGCAGTACTCTTGTTCTAACTGTAGCTAAATAGTCTTCAACAGTCGCCAAACTAGGTAAATTTTCTCGTTCTTTCTTGGGTAACCCATCCGCAGCAAAGAGACGATGGTATTGCCTAAAAATAGGAGGTAATTCCGCCAATTGTTCTAAAATCCAATAGGCTTCGGTAAAAGCA
>NZ_JBZNBU010000355.1:0-13870 GCF_058530065.1 Waterburya sp.
AACTAGTTAGCTATCTCGAACTACGAAGAAGTGAGTTAGAAGGTGGCGACGATTCTCCTATTTATAAACGAGACAATACAATTGTTGGCGAGCTAATTAGTAAATACAAACTACCTTCTATAAGCGAATTGTCAGAAAATGAAATCTCGACTAAGGGCGAAGTTGTTCCTGTTTTGCCAGGAGGAGAAGTTAGTTCCGATGGCTTGCAAACAAAGCCAATTGCATCCTTGCAATCTAATACACAACCCCAAACAAGTAGCAAAAACAAGTTTGAAGAGCTAAAAGAACTCAAGGAAATGTACGAGCAGGGTATTTTAACCGAAGAGGAATTTACCACTGCCAAGAAATTAATATTAGGACTTTAAAGTCAAAATTTTAAATTAGAAAAGAGGACTATATTGTGTAGCCCTCTTTTTTAGTTTTACTATATACAAAATACAAAAAAAGCTATGAACCAATCAATAATATTAAATCCGATTTACAAAAGACACTTATAGATAGAAGCTTAGAAATAGCTGAAATTCCTTTTCCCTTTATCCTTTAACCTTCACACAACTTATAAGTGTTGTATTCAAACAGAATTTAGTATAATTTGCTAAGGACAAGCCATATATTTTTGTTCTTTATATCTTGTCTTTGTTTCGTATTTTCCTTTTTTCTTATTCCATTCTCTATACTCTTCACGAACGTGTTTTGTTTTCTCTACTTTATCCCTGCGTACTTCCACAGGTTGACTAGGAGCAAAATTAGCTTGAAAAAAACCACGAGCAATAGTTGTTTTTTTATCTCTTATTTCATATTCAAAATCATTGATACCACTTAATACTGTGAAATAACGTTTATTGTGTTTTGTACCAAAAACTGTATCAAAACCTTCAGAAGAACGACCTTTTTCATATTCGCGATCTGTATAGGGAGGCTTTTCTGGAGATAAACCTCTAGTTACGTTGGTAATAACAACTCTTCTATTTTTTTTGGGTGGGTATTTACTCGATGTAAACCAAGAACGCTTGTATTTATAAGCATTGCCAGGACATTCTCCGTAATATCGAATATGAGTTATAACACCCTGGTTCAACTCCCTTTGCCCTTCAAATTCAAACCCTATTTCTTCCTGCTGATTTAATTCTGATTGATACTGAGCAATAGCATTTTTACTCAACGTAGTAGAAAGCAATAATGAAGTAAAACAAAGTAATAAACTAGTCGGCTTCTTTAAAAACATAACAATTAAATGTAATATAACTTGCTATTCTTAAAATACCCAATTACCTATAAAAACTAACTAAAATTGTTTGTTAAAAATATATTCAAATTAATAGCTTATATTTCACAATCATCAATTTTATCTATAAAAGATGACCAGACTTCTCCATCTAAAAATTGTCGAGGAAGATAGCCACGAGGTGCATTAAGATTATATTGAATTTTTTGAGGAGGTGACCATGAACCACGATAAAGCCATCCCGTTTCAGTGGCAAAGTCGTAATAATCATCTTCCCAAATTAATCTTTGGATTGTAAATCCAAAACGTCCTCTACTATTTTTGTTCCAAAGTTCGTCAATCCCAATAAGTAGATCGCAGCTTAAATTATCTATGCCTGATTCGTCTAAATATTGTTTGTGTCCTAATAATAAATTTTTTGTTTCAATGTCTGCTTCCCAATATTGTTTTGCTTGCAATACTTTTTCTAGATTGTATAGTTGAGGAGTTATTTTAGATTTTTTACTATCTGCATATCTAAGGGAAAATGCAAAAAGATGTTTATATTCTTCGAGAATATCCGTAGGAATTCCTAAATTAAATCCTGTTTTTACCACAAAATTATCATTTAAGGTTGCCTCAGTTTCTAGTTTATCCGCCAAACCATGAATAGCAATTAAATGTCCTTTTTCGTTAAGTACTGGTCCACCACTCATTCCCGATAAAGTTTTATTATCGTAAATTAAAGAGTAACCTAACTGTAAAGATTCTCGGTTATTAGAAGTAACTTTTCCCTCAGTAAAGTTGAAAACTGGATGGGGTATAGCTAAAGATGGATTGGGAAATCCCGATACATAGGTTTTAGTTCCTTCTTTTGCTTCTTTGGTATTGCCGATAGTAGCTAAGTCATAGTTATTATTACTGGCAAATTTAACGACTGCTAAATCTATATCGGGAAAATATAAAATATCTTCTTTTAATAGTAAGTGTTCTCGCTCATCGGAAGTTGAGATGGTAATATCTTCTTCCATATTCATCTCTGCCATCACGTGCTTGGCAGTCAACACATAATAGATATTATTTTTTTTATCTATAATAACTCCCGAACCTACAGGTTGTTCTTCGTCTTCAATTAAAACTGTTATATTGTCGGCAATTTTTCCGATTTTGTTGGAAGATTTTGCCAAGCTATTAGTGGATATAAAAATACTACTCAAACAAGCAATACTAAGTATTTTAGAATAGAAAGATTTTGATTTAAACATAATATATATTCCCAAAAATAAAATCCATAAATGCTTACAAAGTAATATGCAATAAGTATTTATGGATTTATGTACTAAAATAGCTATCGAATCAGTATTTCTACCAAATATTAGTTTCTTTTGTAGTTTCTAGATTATTTACTTGAGGCTGTACTGAATTTGCTTGGGAAGCGGGGTTTTCAGCTAATTTACTTTCTATATATTCATCCATATTGATATATACCTTTGAGGTTTCAAACAAAGGATTGGTTGAAGCTCCTCTACGTATATCCATTAAACGTTCTAAAGTTTTACCAGGATTGCCATTCGCTTTGAGAGTAAATAATAAATTCTCACAACTACCTTTATCTTTTTGGGTGACACACACTACGTTTTGACCATTTTCAATCCCAGTAGTTAAATATTTAAGCGTTCCTTTCGAGTGATATACTTGGAATCTGGAAGATACTACATTACAACGTCTTTCTGGTGTCCAACCAGAGTTAGCAAAATAACTGGATACCCATTTAATTACAGGTACATTACCATTGGGAGTTTGAACTACTGTTGTGGGTACTCCATCGACTGTATCGCAAGTAAATGCTGTGGTATTAGCTTTAGCAGAAGTAGTTAAAGCAGTACTAGTTAATAGAAATGTAGAAGCAAAAAGCAAAAAGATCTTGTTTTTCATATTTCACCTTAAATAATATTATTTTGTTTTAAGTACGAATTTTTAATTATATTTGTAACACACAATTTTTATAAAAAACATGAATTGAATTACACCAAAAAGTTTGAAATATGCTAGCTTATTTTTTAACTATTTAGATATCTTAAAAAAGACAATTTGGTGATTTATTTACCGCACAAGAATCAGAAGAAATAGATTTTGGCTGCGTTCTATTAGTTACTGGATTTTTCCTAGTTAAAGTTGCCGATCTGACTGGCTGAGTTTGTGTCCTGGTAATTCTTGTAGGAGTATTAGGACGATTTCTTCTTGCCATTGTAGCTATACGACCGTCAATGTCTTTTATTTGTAAATCGTAATCAGAAAGATATTTTTCAGCTTGAGAAATAATTAAAGTAGAAGTATCGATTTCTTTTAACTTATTTTTAGCACTTTCCCATTTTTGTTTGGCTGCTGTTAATTGGGTAGTAGAGCGATCGCCATCTGTTTCTAACTTAGCTTGATTAGCAATTGTTTCAGCTTCTTTTAGATTTTCTAATGCTAGTTTTTCTTTAGCTAAATTAGAGTCTATTTTTACTTTTTTCTGGTTATATTCTGCTAGATTTGATTCTACTTCATTGTATATTAAAGCTTCTGAAGGTATCTGACTTAGTTGAGAGAGTGAATTATCAAGAATTGAGCCAGCTTTGGCTAAATCTTCTATAGATTGATAATTTGTAGCCATACTAATTGCTTGTTCGCCAAGCTGTTTGGCTTCTTGATATGGTTGCAAAAAAGGATCGATACATTGACTGTCAATTTTTTCTAATCCCGCTTCGCAACCCTTCGCCATAAAGGTATATGCCGTACCGCCACCTGCCAAAATGATTATGCCTGCAATAGCTATTGCAATTGACTTAGGTGATATGCCTCCCCCGCCCTCTTTTACTGGATCTCCTTGAGATTCTTTTGGTAAACCACAAATCTCGCAGTCTGCGGAGTAATTTTCATGAGGATCGTGTACCCATCCATGAGGAGAATAGTTCTTTCCATTTTTGGGAGTACCATCACAAATCCATTTTTCTGATGATGTCATATGTTGTTACCAAGTATGAAAAATGTCGAATAATATATTTGGAAAACTAATATATTAATCTTATTGATATTTAATGAAATTAGGTGTGATCTGAATGTTCCAAAAATCAAGTAGAAGAAAAAATATTTGAACATTTAAAAACCCACTATTTTTACTAGTAGGTTAAAGAAAAAAATTTTATTTACTAAAATAGTTGATAAAATTCTTGCTGTATCGATTGATTATTTTCGTTGACTGTATCTTGTTTATTTTGATTAATAATAGTGACAGATACTCCAGCAGGATTTTGTTGAGATGAAACTGGAGTTAAACTGGCTGATGCTGCTGTATCTTTACTTAAATCATTTTGCTTTCCTGTTTCTAGCTGATTTGAACTTACAACAGTAGTAGACCCTTTACTAAAATAAAAGTGTGATATTATTTTACCTTGATAAGAACGTTTAGTAAAACTCCAACCTGGAGATAAAAAGAATTTAGTTAAACCATCAGTTTTTCCTTGAGTTTTTCCAATAATTAGTTTTGGCTTATTTGAGTCTCTATGACTTGCAACTAAATGTAACTCATTCCCAACATCAACTACATTTAATAAATAGTCAGAAGCATATTCTTGATTATTAACTCTAATTGAATAACCATTGGTATCAGTGGCTCGACGACAATGTCCTGTAAAATCAAAGTTCATTAGTAGCGGTTCTACTTTGGTTGGAGAACTGCCTTCTTCACTCCAGCAAGCTTTTTTTCCTTTAATTTGTTCTATTACTACTAAATTATATCCATGGCGATATGGAGCAGCTACAGCTATGACTTGACCTCGATCTATAGATACTTCTTCAAATGTATTGGCTTTAACTGGTTGAGAAATTATTAAATTAGTAGTAAATACATTTACTAAAGCTATTAATTTGACTAAAGAGGATTTTTTCATGTTAATTGATTATTGATGAAAATGTTTATAAGTTAATTGTTAAAAAAGATTTATAAAATCGCGATCGCCATAAAATTACAGCCATTTTCAGTTGAATAGCTCTCTGGGAAAATTTACTAGTTCGTAGTTTTTAGTTTTTAGTTCTTAGTTCTTAGTTTTTAAAGTTTAATTATGTGGTCTACCCATGTGAAAAGCTCAGTAATACAAAATTTATAATGTTTTGTGAATTATTATATTATTGGTTGAAAACTAAAACAAAATTAGTTTTTTATTGAATACTATTAAAAATAGTACGATTTATTATTTAAGCTATATATACAATGTGACATATAAAATATTTCAATGTCAATTTAAGATTAGCTACTTTAAAATAACAACATTAAAATCTATCAAATAAAAAAAATAAATTATAATTAAGCATTTAAAAAGCGATCGCATCAGTAAATACCGAAACGATTATTTAGCTTTCATTACTATTTAGATTAAGCTATTGTTAGATCGTAGGTATTTTCAACAAATTGTTACTTTAATTTAATTCCAATAAAAATTATTTAATCAAGAATAAGTAAATCCCTTGACCCAAAATCAAAAGTATTTAACTTTACTGTTCTACAATTAAATTTCTATCTTTTTCGTTATTTTTTTTATCTGACAATTGAGATTGTTCTCTAAAATCATTAGAACTTCTTTCTATTGCTTGTAATAAAAGATAATTTAAAATTGTTCGCAGTATTATGATTGCTGCTAACTGACCGATATCGTTCCAAGATGGTGCAATTGTCGTCTTCAAAATACTTGCTCCGACTAAAAAACTCAGTCCTAGAGAAAAAGCATAACCCAACTCTAATCGACTTCCTTGGAAAGCAATTGCCGAACTAGAATTAGTAAAAATATGTCTGCTATAAATAATTAAAGCTTTAACTATTCCCGTGACAATAACAAATAATGCTAATATTTGACACAAACTAACTACCCATTTATTGAGAATATTAACTATATGTATCAACATTTTTGGCAAAATTAATAATTATATAGATTCATCTTAACTTGAGCTAAATCAATCGCGATCGAGAGCTAAACATCAACTTATAAATCCGTGTAGAACAGGATTGTTATTCTGTCGAATAAAACTTTCTGGTTAAACATGAGCTACCTCAAAGACAGAACTCAAACTTAATGTCACAGTAAAAGTATCGAGTTTGGATACGACTCATGACAGCGACTCTTAATTTTGCTACTGCTCCTGGTCATCAAGTATTAAATGTTTTAATTAATCCTAATTTATGTCACAGAGTTTTGAAAATGCGTCGTAACTTCCAGCAACAAAGGCAAGAAAGATATTGATTATATCGTTTATTGTGCCGAAGTTGTCTAATTTTGTGGCGTAAAATAGCTGTTTGCCCATAACGACCGCCACAATTAATTAGCAAAAAGTAAGGAGGAATCATGACAGTCGCTACGTCTAATAATTCTTTTACTGCCAACTTACAAGATTTAATTGAATATCCTGTTAGTGGCATTCTTAGTAAAGTTTTATTCAAAGATACGAACAGTCAATACACCTTATTTTGTTTAGCAGCAGGTACGGGAATTGACGAGCATACTTCAACTAGGAATGCACTAGTAACAGTAGTTGAAGGGACGGGTAATTTAAACCTGGAAGGCAAAGACATTACTCTTACCCCTGGAGTACTGGTATTTATGCCAGCCAATGCACCCCATGCTTTACAGGCAGATACAAATTTAACCTTCACTCTCACTTTATCGGAGTCAATCTCATGACCACAGAAATTAGTCAACAGACTATTGATATTGTTAAGGCTACCGCCCCTGCGATTAAAGAGCATGGCAAGACTATCACTTCTCGAATGTATGAAATTATGTTTGCTGCCCATCCCGAAGTTAAATCTCAATTTGATATGTCTGCACAGGCTAACGGTACTCAACCCGCCAAATTGGCAACCGCTGTTTATGCCTATGCCACTCATATCGATGACTTGGGAGCTTTAAAATCCGCAGTAGATAAAATCGCCCATCGTCATGTAGCTACCCATGTTTTACCCGAACAGTATCCCGTGGTGGGGGAATGTTTATTGCAAGCAATTCAAGATGTGTTGGGAGATGCTGCGTCACCAGAAATTATGACGGCGTGGACAGAAGCATATCAAGCTCTAGCAGATATTTTTATCGATCGAGAACAACAAATTTATCAAGAGAGTTAGTCGTTAGAGACAAGGCATACCTTGTCTGTACTGGTTATTAGTCATTAGTACAAAAAACAACAAAGGAGATATTATGTTTTGCGAACAGTGCGAACAAACTGCTAGTGGTAATGGCTGCCATCAATGGGGTGCTTGTGGTAAAAGTCCCCAAGTAAATGCAGTGCAGGATTTATTAGTCTATTGCTTGCGGGGAGTTGCCCCCGTTGTAGTTCGAGCAAAAAAGTTGGGCATAAATACTAGAGAATGCGATCGCTTTACCTGTGAATCTATGTTCGCAACTATGACTAATGTTAACTTCGATCAAAAAAGATTTACTAAATATATTCAAAAAGCGATCGCTCTACGAGAAGATTTAAAAGCTAAAATTTCAGCAGCAAGCGATACTCCCGATAATTGGTTGGAAATATCTAACTACGAACCAGATTACAGCGAAAGTCTTGCAGAACAAGGACAAAATTTTAACTTAGAGCTAATCGGTCAGTCGGGAACAAATGTAGATATCTTTTCTTTAAAGTTAACTGCCCTCTATGGCATTAAAGGTGCTGCTTCTTATGCTTTCCATGCCTATGAATTGGGACAAGAAGATGAAGCAGTATATCAGTATGTTCAACAGGTATTGGCAACTATCGACAGTGAAGACTTAAGCGTAACTGATTGGGTTAATATCGCCCTGGAAATCGGTAATATTAACCTCCGAGCAATGGAATTAATTGACGCTGGACATACAGGCACTTACGGTCATCCTATCCCTACTCCTATTCCTTTAAATGTCATTCCAGGTAAGGCGATTTTAGTTTCTGGTCACGATATTAAACAGTTAGACGCTATTCTCAGCCAAACTGTAGGTACGGACATTAATGTTTACACTCATGGGGAATTATTACCCGCCCACGGTTATCCCAAACTCAAAGAAAAATACTCCCACTTCTACGGACACTTTGGTACTGCTTGGCAAAATCAAACCAAAGATTTTGGTAAATTCCCTGGGGCAATTGTGGTAACAACTAACTGCTTGATGCCTCCCCACGAACATTATGATGAAAAACTCTTTACTTTAGGCCCTGTAGGCTATGCAGGGTTAAATTATCTTCCTACTGATGCTGATGGTAAAGTAGACTTTACCCCAGTCATCCAAAAAGCTCAAGAATTACCAGGATTTACGGAGGAATCAGCCTATCGCGAAGTAACTACAGGATTTGCACGCAATGCCGTCTTGGGAGTCGCTGACAAGATTATTGATGCCGTCAAACAAGGCAAAATTCGTCACTTCTTCCTAGTTGGTGGTTGCGATGGGGCAAAACCAGACCGCAATTACTATGCTGAATTTGTAGACAAAGTACCCGAAGATTGCGTGGTGCTAACCCTAGCTTGTGGTAAATTCCGTTTCTTTGACAAAAAAATGGGAGATATTGGCGGTATTCCTCGTTTATTGGATGTCGGTCAGTGTAATGATGCCTATTCTGCCATTCAAATCGCTGTAGCTTTAGCTAATGCCTTTGAAGTTGGAGTTAATGAAATACCTCTATCCATGATTATCTCCTGGTACGAACAAAAAGCGGTGGCTATTTTACTAACCCTACTGCACTTGGGCATTAAAGATATTCGTCTTGGTCCAACAATCCCTGCTTTCCTCTCGGCAAATGTATTGCAACTATTGTCGGAACAATATAACTTAAAACCAATTACTACTCCCGAAGCTGATTTAGCTGCTTGTTTGGGATAAATTTCTCCTGAAAATCATTAAAAGCGATCGCTTTTAATCGGGCGATCGCTTCTTGATGTAGTCGCTACAACGGGTCACAGACTCCTTCGGATTCAGCACTTTTCTCAAGTCGGGGAACCCGCCCACCGAAAGTGCCTCACCGCAACGCGCTACATCGCTTTTAATCATAAAAAATTCTATGGCTTATCTAATATCTGTAAAATTTTAGTTTTAAGTTGCTCAATTTTAGTAGATTCATTTACTTCGTCAAGTAAAGATGATAGTTGAAATCTCAAAGGTACGCCAAGCTGGAGTTGGTTTAACAGATCTCCACGAGCAAAGACATTATCGGGAGTTCCTTCTAATACTAATGTTCCTTGATTTAAAACAAAGATCCAATCTGCCCAACGATAAACCCATTCTAAATCGTGAGTTGCCATGAAAATTGTCGTTCCTTCCCTATGGATTGCGTTCAAAGTTGTTGCTAACTGACGGATATGTAGAGGATCGAGATAGGCAGTAGGTTCGTCTAATAATAGTAAAGTTGGTTGCAAAGCCATTACCCCTGCGATCGAAACCTGCTTTTTTTGTCCGAGACTCAACTGATGGACGGGTTTGGTAGCAAAAGAGCTAAGTCCAAATTGATTGAGTACCTGTTGGACTTTTGGGGATATCTCTGTGTCAGAAAGTCCTAGATTACACAAGCCGTAGGAAATATCTTCTTCCACAGTCGAGGCAATTAATTGTTGTTCTGGATTTTGAAAAACAAGTCCAATTTGTTGTCTTAAGTCGATGAGTGAATTACGACTATATTTGAGTTTTTGTCCTTGATAGCCGATCGCCCCTTGTTGGGGTTGATACAAACCATTTGCTAATAAAAATAAGGTTGTTTTGCCACAACCATTTTGACCGATCGCAGCACAACGTTTTCCTTGAGGAATGCGTAAAGTTAAATTGGCGATCGCAGGTTGAGTCGTCCCAGGATAGGTATAGCAAACATCTTCAAATTCCATTAGCCAGTGGGACATATTATTTCCAATAACTGATTTTAGATACTAAGTAACCTTTTAAAACTAGGAAAGGGAGAAAGGGAAAAGGGTAAATAATTCAAATTAAAAAATTAGCAATTATTAATGTCAGACAACCAATAGTAGCTTCTAAGGTATATCTTAAGGAAGCTCGGTAGCGTCGAGACGACCAAACTCGAAACTCGCCATTAAAACCCCTGGCTGCAGTAGACAGAACAAATTGTTGATAATGTTCCATAGTTTTTTTAAATAGTTGTCCGATTAAGAGACTCAAACTATAAATCCATCGCTGGCGAGTACGGTAGCCATTACGAGATTGTTGAGCAATCCAAAGTTCTGAGGCGGTAGATAATAGGATAAAGATAAATCGATACATCAAAAGCAACAGTTCTGTTAAAATTACGGGACAGCCAAGGCGACGCAACACCTGTAGCAGTTCGGTAAAGGGAGTAGTGAATAAAATAAAGTAGAGGCAAGAAACAGTTGCCAGGGTACGAGCTAAAATAAGACCTACTTGGACTAAACCTTGATGACTAAGATAAAGATAATAAGAGCCAATAATCATACCAGATAAAACATCTGGTTGAATCGCTTCTTGTTCCGATCTAGCGACACCAGAAATGAGCAGTGCGGGGATACTTGCGAGCAAAAATCCAATTGCTAAACTTAATGTTCCCCCATAGACTTTGACAGGAATTCGAGCATAACCAACAATCCAAACACTCATCCATAAAGCGATCGCTATTTGTACTGGGGGATGGGCTACTAGTGCGATCGCCAATCCCACCCCAGCAAACCCTAACTTATGTTCTGGGGGTAGATGTTTTAAGTGATTATTATGAGATAAATTGTCAAGCCATAGGTGCATTAATAATTAGGTAGTAGGTAGATCCAGACCCCTCAGAATAATTGGTTTCTTAAGAGTTACTTATTCTGGTTTCTTCCTTTATACAAACCAATGGCATAGCCCATAATTCCTGCCCCAATTGCTGCTTGAGAAGAAAACAAAAGGCTTTCAATTTCACCACTGGGAGGTTCAAATAATGGTTCAAACCAAGGCTCATAGGTAGGATTGACTTCGGAGATCGCATCCTGTGCTTGACCGTCTGCACCGCCATATTCTCCACGAACAAAAATGATAGGAGTTACTACTATGGCGAGAACTGCAATTATGAGATACCAATTTTGTTGTCCCAAAGAGGGTCTATTCATCTTGCTCTAATTCCTAATTAACTTTAAAGTGGCTAATTCTTTTTGGTTGTATTCCTGTAACCAGTTCCACACCAACACGGTTAGTAATCCTTCAATAATTGCTAGTGGCACTTGAGTCAGAGTAAAAATACCTGCAAATTTTAAAAATGCTGCGGTTACTCCTCCCGATGCTGCGGGAAAAGCTAATGCTAATTGCAGGGAAGTAGTTACATAAGTTAGTAAGTTGGCTACGGCTGCTGCCAGAAAGATTGCTAGTTTTTGATTCTTAGTTTTTAACAGTTGATAAATGCCATAAGCAACGAATGGTCCAACAACTGCCATAGAAAACATATTTGCTCCCAAAGTGGTTAAACCACCATGGGCTAGCAACAAAGCTTGAAACAGTAGCACCAATCCGCCTAAAACGCTCATGACAGAAGGACCAAAGAGAATTGTTCCCAGTCCAGTACCTGTGGGATGAGAGCAACTACCCGTGACTGATGGTATTTTCAAAGCAGACAATACAAAAGCAAATGCCCCTGCTAAAGCGAGCAAAAGTTTGAGTTCTGGATGTTCTTTGGTAACCTGGGAAAGCGATCGCAAGCCCAACAGAAAAAATGGCAAGGTGAGAACCCACCAAAATAATGCCCACTGTAGGGGTAAAAATCCTTCGGCAACGTGCATGGCTTGAGCGGGGCTTGCCGAACTAAAAACCAAGCACATACTCAACCCAGCCATAGCTGCCAGGTGTAATTTTTTATGATTTTTCATTGATGGCATCCTTATAGGAAATATACGGAAAGGTAAGAGGATGCTAATAAAATTCTTTGATAATTTAACTTCATCTGTACCTCGCAGATTTGTTGTTAATGTAATGTCAATCTCGGCGGGCATTCTGACTTAGAGTATATTCTTAATATATTCATTACAGTTGCGGGACAGCGTTGGATTTACACCAAACTTTCCCCATTACTTCTAATAGCTGATTTCTATTAGAACCGACACATAAAAATCAAAATAACATACTCTGGTGTGCAAAGGAATAAGAAAAACTAGATATGCTACCTCAAACATCTCTATTATTCAACCTGATTGAATTTCGATGTAAATGATTAAAAAACTGTTTAAATATCGGGAAAATTACTGATTAAGAGAGTTAATCGTAGGTAAGTAGTTTTACTAATCATCAAAAACTAAATTTTTCCTTACTAACGATCGAAAGCTCATGTCAGAATTTCTCGATTTTCTCAAGCATAAATATGCTTATGTCGCTATTGGTAAATTTAAACCAGGTAAGTTTGTTGAAGCGCAACAATTATATGAAAAAGCTGTTTCTACCTATAGTCACGGTTTCCAAGGAGCATATTTACTCCAAAAACCAGGAACAGATGAAGGTATTGCCGTAATTATTTGGGAAAATATTGACGATATGCAAGATAACCAAAGCGAAGCATATAAAGCAATTTTGCAAGAAATGTCTCATTTATTTGCTACCGCTCCAGATACTTCATTTTATGAGGTGTGTAGTGAAATAGGTATCTCAGAATAAAGCGATCGCATTTATTTTGCGCTCGCTTTCGAGTAACGTCGCCAGATCCGATAGCTACCTCGTACCAAATCCAACATAAAATAAGGCAAAGGCGATCGATGCCAAGAAAATAGCGGTATATATAGCCAAGTATAAGCTTTTTTGAGATCCGACCATAGGTAACAAGATTCTGATTTTAAAAAGTCAGAAATATCGACTACCAAGCCCTTTCCTGCTGAAGAAATCATTACATTGCGTCCGTGAATGTCGTGGGGATTTAGATTGCGACTGCGGGCATATTCTAAAGCTAGATCGATATCTTTAATTACCTGCTGGGGAATTGCTAAACCTTGGTGCATCGCATCATATAACGTTGTTCCGTATAGTCTTTGCAAGACTAAAAAATTATCTTGGGCATAAAAACATTGAGAGAAAGCAGGATGCTCTCCCAAACGACGATAAACTTCAACTTCTTCCGACCAACCTTCCCTACCAGGAGCATAAATTTTGACCGCTAAATCAGGATAAGCAGAATGATAAAATACTGCTGCATAATTACCAGTACCGAGCAATTGCCAAGGGGTTACAACGCGATCTACTACTACAGGATGATGGGGATGAACGCTATTAAGTTGCAGATTGGGAAGTAGCTCTTGATAAATACTAGCAATTAATTGGTTTAAGTCTTCTCGAGCGCGAGACGATTGACAATTGGGGATCGAATTACCCGAATTTAACAAGGTCATAAGTTTATCGGACTATCTTAGCCAAGATTGTAAATTTATTTCTCATACTAACGAATTTGTTTAAACTAACATTACAAAAGTTAGTATTTCTCGCGCGATCGCCTCGATTGAATCTTGTGGGGGTAGCTTAAACCTAGCAATTTTTCTAGCTATTGGTTTCTTGAGTGCCAAATTATATGAAATTTAAAAAAGAATGCTACATATAGTTTTTATAGGTCAGAGGTCAGGTAGGGACTCCGATGAGCGTTCCCTTGCGCCTGTCCTAAAGGATACCGCTCCGCATATCGGCGGCGCGGGGTCTCATCGTTTCATGAAAC
>NZ_JBZNBU010000356.1:0-58899 GCF_058530065.1 Waterburya sp.
CGCAATCTTCCATGACTCAAACCACTCATGTCGCAAGGACGACCTGCAGTAGTGCGAACAAACTCTTGATAGACTTCGGCGGAGTTAGCAAAATCAAATTCTTTAACAAAACCAAGACGGCGACCCACCTCGGCAAAAATTTCCCAATCTGGTCTGGCTTCCCCTGGTGCATCCCTAAACTGAGGACAAAGAGTAACCACCCGTTCGGAATTAGTCATGATTCCTGTTTTCTCTCCCCATTGGGCTGCGGGTAGAACTACATGAGCAAAGCTGGCAGTTTCTATGGGATAGTAAGCGTCTTGGACGATGGTAAAAGGAGAATTTAATAGGGCTTTTTTAGTCCTGACTAAATCGGGCATACTGACCGCAGGGTTGGTAGCTGCCACCCAAAATACTCCCACTTCTCCCCTTTCTAAACCTGTAATCATATTCCAAGCATCTCTTCCAGGGTTGGGGTTAATACTTCCTGCTGGTATTTGCCAAATTGACTCCAATTCTGCCCGATGTTGGGGATTTTTGACTACTCGATAGCCAGGAATAATGTGAGCCAGCCCCCCTGCTTCTCTACCCCCCATGGCATTGGGTTGCCCTGTTAGAGAGAAAGGTCCCGCCCCAGGTCTGCCAATATTGCCCGTCATTAAATGCAAATTGATAATGGTGCGGACTTTTGCCGTACCTTCGGAAGATTGATTGACTCCCATCGACCAAAGAGAAAGAACATTTTCCGATTCCGCCCAATAACGGGCTGCTTCTTCTAAATGATCGATCCTAATCCCACAGCGACGGGCGACTAATTCTGGGGGATATTGTTGAATGACTTGGGTAAAATTACTAAATCCTTGAGTACATTCATCAATAAATAAGGTGTCTAGCGCACCCCAGCGCAACAAAAGATGGGCAATACCATTGAGCAGATCCATATCCGTCCCTGGCTGAATTGCTAGATGTAGGTCGGCATCTTTCGCCGTTTTAGTTTCCCTGGGATCGACCACAATCATTTTTACCTTACGATTTTTCTTGTGGTGCATCCGCAAGCGATTGTAGACAATGGGATGGCATTCGGCGGTATTAGTACCGATTAAAAAAGCACAATCCGTTACTTCGAGGTCGTCATAGCAAGTAGGAGGACCATCAGAACCAAAACTTTGGATATATCCTGCTACTGCTGAAGACATACAGAGGCGAGAGTTAGCATCAAAATTATTCGTTCCCAGACAACCTTTGAGCAATTTTTGGGCTATGTAGTAATCTTCGGTTTGGAATTGTCCCGATCCATACATACAGATCCCGTCAGCCCCTTGAGTTTCCCTAACTTCTTGGATGCGAGACGCAATACGGTCTAAAGCTTCCTCCCAACTAACCCGACGAAACTCTTCATCGAGAGAATAACGCATCATGGGGTATTTAAGACGGTCTTTATCTAAAGATTCGGCGATCGTACCGCCTTTGATACATACTTTACCTTTACTAGAAGGATGAGAGCGATCGCCACGAACTAACCAAGAAGGTTTTCCTTGACTATCGCGATTAGTACTTCTGCCAGATTGAGCGGGTGGTAATACTTCTAAGCCACAGCCTACTCCGCAATATGGACACAAAGTTTTAATTGATTCGCTCACTTTTTTTCTCCTCTTCTAGGTTTTCAAGTATTTATGGTTAGAAATTGTGCGATCTGTAACGGTTTTTTAGTCTATTATTACTCTTCTAAATCACTTAATTACTGTTAACAATAATACCTATTTTAGATTTTATTTATATTTGCTCTATAAGAAAAAGTGCCGAGAAGACCCTTAAGCTTTCTCAGCACTAATTAATTGTAGACGACAAATAAAGCTATATACTTTCCGTATTCAAAACGGGAGCCGAATCGGGGGCAACTTCTTCATCATGGTGAGCTTCGGCAAACGAACCTTTAGGCTCTTTAAGCACGACAAAGCATAAAGCAGCGACAATCAATGCTGCCACACCCATAATTTGGAAGAAGCGAGCATTAGTGGCAGCAATAATCGCAGGAGAAGGATCTGCTCCACCGCCTAACCAGCCAGGAAGCAAACTAAAGATGTTGAGATAAAGTACTGCACCAACGTTACCGTAAGCACCTACATTACCAGCAACTTGACCAGTGACGCGCTTTTTAACTAAAGGCACAATCGAGAAAGTAGAACCTTCGCCAGATTGAACGAAGAAAGAACAAAGCATAACTAAGATGACTGCTAAAGGTAAAGCCCAACTACTGGTAACTTGGCTGAAAATCAGATAGGTGATACCCATACAACCAGTCAAAACACCCATAGTCAGTTTGCGACTGCCCAGTTTGTCAGATAGCAGACCTCCACCAGGACGAGCAGCAAGGTTCATAAAGGCGTAACTTGAGGCAATCATACCTGCTGCTGCTGGATTTAAGCTAAATGTTCCTTCAAAGAAAGCAGGAAGCATGGACACTACTGCT
This sequence comes from Waterburya sp., assembly GCF_058530065.1. Classification (NCBI taxonomy): domain Bacteria; kingdom Bacillati; phylum Cyanobacteriota; class Cyanophyceae; order Pleurocapsales; family Pleurocapsaceae; genus Waterburya; species Waterburya sp. The sequence goes on from NZ_JBZNBU010000356.1 coordinate 2,450, forward strand.
AATTCCGAACCAAAGTTAACAATGTAAGTCAGTTCTAAGATAGCTACTTGAGAGAAGCTGTAACGATCTTCGGCAGGGTAACGTTTCTTGCCAGTCATTAGATCTTTGTTTACTACCCAACAATTATAAGCTTGGAACAAATATAAGCCTAACAACACCAGCCAAATAATATACATCGTTCCAGTTTCGTAGAGCCCTAACTTCTTCAAACGCCAAGCTACTAGACCGAGAATTGCACTTAAAGGCACGTTCATCAACATTAAGAACCAAAAGTCTCTTTTAGTAGTAACCTCTAAGCCTCTAGCACTCTTGGGACGACGATATTGCTTTCCTGGGGGAGTGTCTTTAGCATTGAAAAGGTAGAAAACACCATATAAAGCAGCAAAAATACCAGTTCCTGCGATCGCAGCACGCCAGTTTAAACCAGAACCAGCTGCGCCAAAAGATAACCAACCAGCAATCAAAGCCATTGTAAAGGCGGAGAATGCGGAACCAAAGTTACCCCAACCGCCATAGATACCTTCCGCCAGACCGATCTCTTTGGGAGGAAACCATTCTGCAACCATGCGAATCCCAATTACGAAACCCGCACCCACAATACCCATTAACAGACGAGAAATTACCAACTGGGTGAAGTTTTGTGCCGAAGCAAACATCAAACAGGGAATTGCCGCATACATTAACAGCAAAGAATAGGTCAATCGAGGACCAAACTTATCTAACAACATCCCGATAATGATACGGGCTGGAACTGTCAAAGCTACGTTACAAATCGCTATAGTTCGGATTTGCTCTGTGGTTAAGCCCAGATCGGCTTTTACAGTAGTCGCCAAAGGTGGAAAATTAAACCACACAACAAACGATAAAAAGAATGCAAACCAAGTTATATGCAGGATTTTATACCTACCCCTGAATTGCCACATTTCTCCGAGCATTTAATTACCTTCCTTCACTATTGAAATTACTATACTTAAAACTTAAATTTAGAGACTAAATACTAAAGCATTCAACAACTATAAATATATATTTTGTGCTTTTCCAATTGCTCATTAGTTATCGATGTTCGTTGTCCTTTAATTATTTTGTCTCCTGCGATATTCGCGTCTTTTAAACAATCTATGTGTAGTTGTTAAGTCGCGTTTATCTTGAGGTAATAATTACACTTCAAAAAAGCATTTATCGTATATTTGGCTACTAAAATTCTGAAACTATGCTTGTTTAATGTATTTTTTACATAAACTCCATACTTTTATTGCATTATTTTCGTCTCAAAGATTCGATTGTCTCAATCCTTGGTAAAAACGTAATATTTGATACCGTTCTATAACTAGGCGATCTTGATTTTGTTAGAACTGACAATTTTTGGGGATGACAATTAGACAAATCCATAACTAAAATCAATTATGTTGTGCTACAAAAATTCATGAATCCTACGGAACTAAAAACCTATCTCAATCGCCTTGTAAGTCAAACTTGGGTAAAGATGGGTGCATTGGCAATCTTAGTTAAAAAAGATGCCAAATTACAAAAATTCCTCAAAGACTTCCAAGAGTTAATTGACTTTTAAATTCTTTTCCTTTTACCCTTGGTCAACTTAAATAATGCGAATGATATTACACGTGCGTTAAGCTTAATAAACGTTAATATAACTTATAGCTAATTGACATTAAAAAATTTTATCTTGGTAGCAAGCTTGTGGAAGTCTGGAAAATCCTCAAAACAGAAACCCAACAAAAACTAATCAATTTATTCTCTACGGGGTTACTTTTTTGGATTGCAATTACTCTGCTTTTACCCACCTTACCTACTTACATCCAATCAATGGGGGGAACAGTCGAGCAGGTAGGTATGGTCATGAGTTGTTTCGCCATCGGATTAATTGTTTCTCGTACTTGGTTGGGCAAAATAGCCGATATTCGCAGTCGTAAGCTAGTCATTCTTATTGGTAGTTTTGTGGCAGCATCCGCTCCAGTAGGTTATTTACTGGTAAATTCCATTTTTGGTTTAGCCTGTATCAGAGCTTTTCATGGCATTAGTATTGCTGCTTTCACTATTGGTTATAGTGCTTTGGTTATAGATTTGTCTCCCCCAGAGTATCGGGGAACTTTAATCGGTTATATGAATTTGGCAGTGCCAATTGGAATGTCTATTGGACCAGCTTTGGGTGGATTTTTAGAAGATAGCGGTAAAAAACTCATGCCCGATGGTACTGGCTATGAAGTGCTATTTTTAATTTCTATTATTTGTGGTAGTTTGGCGTTTTTGCTTGCTAGTCAGATAAAAGACTCATCTTTACCGAAGGATAGTTCTTTCTCAAATGAAAATATCGTCATAATTCAAAGAGATTTTTGGCAATTAACTAAAGATCCTGGATTAATAGTTCCGACAATTATTTTGTTGCTCATTGGCTTAGTTTTTGGTACTTTGGTAGCTTTTTTACCCCTATTTATCAAAGAATTAGAGCTAGATTTTAATGTAGGCTTCTTTTATACTCTAACGGCGATCGCCTCTTTTTCAGTACGTTTGTTCGTGGGCAAAGCAAGCGATCGCTATGGTAGTGGTTTATTTATTAGTGGTAGCTTACTTTGCTACATTATTTCGATGGTATTACTTACCCAAGCCACAACTCGACAGACATTTATTTTAGCAGCGATCGCCGAAGGTGCGGGAGCAGGAATTTTAATTCCGTTAATTCTGGCATTAATTAGCAATCGCTCTTATGGCAACGAACGAGGTAAAGTATTCGCCCTCTGCATGGGAGGATTTGATGTGGGAATTGCTTTGGGAGGTTTAATTTTAGGATCTCTAGCTGAAGTTTTAGGCGGATACAGAGGTATATTTTCTTTAGCAGCAATTCTAGCAGCTATAGCTCTATTAGTTTTTATGACTCAAGCAGGGAAAACAGTTCGTTATTCTTTGTTTTTTGCTTTAGGTAGAGAAAAAGATAGTTATGCTTTAAAATCCTAGTAATCTCTAGATGAATTGCATTTTGCTTGCTATTCAACCATTTGAACCGATATCTCCTCTGAATCTTGCCACAATTCTAAGCGTTTATTTTCTGCCAAAAAGTCTCTTAATTTTTGCCGATATAAACTCCTATATTCCTCAAAATCATAGCGATCTACTCTAATGCCAAAATCTTCGCTATCCTCTCCTTGTAAAATACCAGCAATTTTATTGTTAACGGTAACAGAATAGTGACTGCCATCAAAGGTATTGCTGGGATCTTTGGTTACTTCAGAAGGGGGAGAAAAATCATACATAACATCATAACTTTGAGCCAACTGGTGAAATCCTAATAAATAGCAATCCATTAAGTTTCTACCATAGGTATCATTAATCATGCTCCATGCAGATCTGGGAGGTACATAACCAATAAATTTTGCTTCGGGAAATATATCTCGTAAGTTAGCAAAAGTTTGTACGGCAGAAAGATCGCATTTCTGGGGTGGGGCTGGTTGATAAAAACCAGGAGTGTATACAGGGGCGGTGGCAAAGTCCACAGGTTCAAACTCGCGATCGTAATAGTTCCCAGGATCGGGACTAATACCCAACAATGTCATAGCTGAAAATAGTAAAACATCTGCTGAGAGATAAGCTTCTAAGGGAGAGTTAGTACTTAAAGTCTCGAAGTTGACAGGTTCTTGTTGTTTACGTTCTTTTTCAACAAAATTGAGACCATCTACGCCAATATAAACAGTTTTAGGCTGTATTCCTGCTTCTCGTAAAGACTTGGCATAATTGACAAAATCAGGAATTTCTCCACCTTTGAGAGCGTAATTAAAACAGGTTTCCGATTGAAAATTCGATTCTCTTAAAGCTATAACCCGAGAACTGCCCAGAATGATACAATCGTAATCTATTTCATCCTTAGTTCTTAAAAACAAGTTTGTTTTGGTGATTCGTTCGTTAAAAGCAAAGTTTCTACCCGTCAAAATATTTCCATGACTGTACCATAAAGGATCGATTGCCCAGTTGATAGCTGCCACAGAGCCTAATAAAACAGAGGTAACCAAGCCATAAAGTTTAAAACTAAATTTATTTTTGGGCTCTTTTGAAGTAGTTGTAGAAGCGGACATTGAGGTCTTTTTATATTTACCTAGTTTAAAAAAATCGGCTGCTATACTTTTAAAATTCATTTTTAGATAATGTCAGTATTAGTATATATTTTAAAAATTAAAATTGGAAATATAAAAATTCACTGACTCTAGAAAAACAGAGTAGAGATAGTGAAGTTAATCCCGCAACAATTACAGTCCAAATTCTATTAGGTCTCCAAACCAAAGATTTCCAAAATTTCTTTACCCATGGGGATGTACTAGTCTCGATTGGCTCTGTCAAAGTAGGATTATATTTGCCCATCCATTGTTGAGTATTGGGAGTAAACCAGGCAACTAATAGAAGTATGATAATACCGAAAGTGGCATATTTTTGACTAATTCCTACATTAACCGTGAAGCCCAAAAACCCTATTCCTAAGTTTCTTAAAAAGCCCAAATAAGGTTCTAAAAAGACTGGGAGTTGAACGCCATTAAAGCCAAACATAGACTCAAGCATCGAAATTGCCGTATTAAAGTTATTGGCACGGAAGAATACCCAAGAGATTACTACGGCTACAAAAGTTGTCAGCCAGCCAATACCCCGTAGCAACCAACCATCATTTCTCAGATTGTGACCCAAACTTTTGCGAATTGAGCGATATCCATGATTGATAGCGAGATATATTCCGTGTAAACCACCCCAAAAAATAAAAGTCCAGCCAGCACCATGCCACAAACCTCCTAATAACATAGTCAAGATTAAATTAGCGTAGCGTCTTGGTTCTCCTTTACGGCTTCCACCTAAAGGAATGTATAAATAGTCTCGCAAGAAGTGGGAGAGGGTAATATGCCACCTACGCCAAAAATCGACAATACTCGTAGCTTTATAGGGAGAATTAAAATTTAACGGCAATTTGATGCCAAACATATAAGCAGCACCGATTGCCATATCAGAATAGCCTGAAAAATCAAAATATAGCTGCAAAGTATAACCCAAAGCACCCACCCAAGCCTCAGAAAAAGTAAGATCTATACCTTGAGAAGCTGCGGCAAAAGCCAAGTTAGAATATTCGGCAATGCGATCGGCAAAAATGACCTTTTTAAATAAACCAGCAATAAAAACAGTCAAACCAATAGCGAGTGTTTGCCGACTGAATTTATAAATGGAAGATTTTTCAAATTGTGGTAATACTTCTTTATGATGTACGATTGGACCTGCTATTAATTGTGGAAAAAAGCAGACAAACAACATATATCTTAAGATATTATATTCTTTAGTTTGCCCGTGATAGGCATCAACTAAATAAGCTATTTGTTGAAAAGTGAAAAACGAAATTGCTAGGGGAATTACTACTGATGGCAAATCAAAATCAGTATTAACAAGCTGATTGATGTTACTTACCAAGAAAATTGAATATTTAAAATAGCAAATTAATCCTAAATTAAATACTATACCCAAGCACAATACTGCTTTTTTCCAAGTTGCTTTTTCTAATACATTACCTAACAGGTAGCCCAAACTATAATTAATTAAAATAGAAATAATAATTAAAGGTAAATTCAACGGCTTCCACCAACCGTAAAAAAACAAGGAAGCCAATACCAACCATAATATAGGTATTTGTTGTTTGACATACTTAACTTTTCTACCTAGTAGAAAAAATCCCATTAAGGTGATGGGGAGAAAAAGAACAACAAACTCAAAGGAATTAAAAAGCATGATTTTCTTCGGCGATTATATATAAGCATTTATTTATGGTCTAAGATTACTCATCTGAGTAAGATAGGAATTAAGTAAGCTCAGTCTGTGAGATAGCTGAGACTAGGAAAAAATCAAAAGATTGCCATAAAACATCAATTTAGTGAAAATAGATAATTTTGCTATTATTTCAGATTAGCGATATGAATTGCCGAGATTGCCAAGTACTTATAATACTATTTAACTTATATTGAATTACATAAATCATCACCTTTACTCCAAATAATTCGATTCGGTTTCTACTTTTCGATACAAGACAAAAACTATTGACCACAAGCAAATTAATCTTAAAGAGTCTGAAATTAAAGTTGCCCAAGCTGCCCCTTTCCAAGAAAACAAAGGAATTAACCAAATATTCAAAATAATATTAAGAATAGCAGCCGACAATTGCACCATACTCCGAGCTTTTTGATGCCCCGAACCAGTCAGAGTATCTGCTGCTAGATATTGAAATGCTGCGATCGCAGGTAAAGGAGAAAGCCAGAGCAAAGCTCCTATTGCTTCTGTATATTCTTCCCCTAAAATTGCAGGAATAAAAGGAGCGATCAGCCAATAACCAACCACGCTTAAGATGGCATATAAGGTTAGAATCGGTAACAAACGTTTGGCAAAACTCAAACTACCTTTAATGCCCGATGCGCCGTGCTGAAAAAACCGTTTGTAGCTTGCCCCAAATAAAGCTAATAGTGGTACATTGCCCACATCAATAAAACGATATGCAGAACCATATATTCCTGCTGAAGCCACATTAGATAATTTACCCAACATGGATTTATCTAAACCTGCATTAATATTATTTGCCGAAGCACTAATTGAAAAATACAAACCCTGTCCGATATTAGATTTTAATTTAGAAAATACAGGACGAGGAAGACCAACCATTTTGTTAACTATCAAAATGGCAATTACTGATGTAATTGCCGAACTCGCAAAATAAAGATAGCCCCAAGTTGCTACGGTAGGTTGGGTAAAAAAAGCTGCTAGAGACAGGGCTGCAAACAGTTTGCCACAAGTACTTAAAATCCCCAACTGTGCAGTCTTCTTAACCATGCTGGCAGCTACTAGAGCCTTATAACTAATGTCTAGAAGTCCCAAACAGATCAGATCTGCTAGCAAAACAAGCAAGGTAGTCGTCCAGGTAATATTCTGCGGAAAAATCAGTGGAGACAATAGTAATAAAATAATTGTCAGCAACGCTCCTCCAGAAGTTAACAGAACTAAAGTATTACCCCAGTAAGTGCTAAAAGAGGATCGATCGGTAGCAACTTGTTTTACTAGTATGTGTTCGCTACCTAAAGCAATAAACGGAAAAATAATTGATGCGGAAGCTGTAATTACTATAAAAGAGCCATAATTTTCTTTTCCCAACAAACGCGCCACAACAATAAAATATCCCGCTTGCATGACCACGTTAAAAAGTTTGGAGATTAACATCCATGATGCATCTCTTGCCAAGCCAGTCTGAAATAGATTTGTTGCTTTAGTTCTAATCTTTGATAGATTCATGATTTCTATTTCAGGTTCGGGATATTAGTATTTAAACTATTCAGAAATAACATACTTGTTGTTTTTGGCTATTACTAGAGAGTAAGATATTGCCGTGTATAATGCCCAGAAAGAACTGTTCATATTGGATATAGTTCCTTCTGTTAGGTTAGACAATAAAATATAAGTCAGAAACAATAGAGGCCAAAAACCCTCTGGATTATTAGTCGTTCTTAACAGTTTCAGAGATTGAAATGTAGTGCTGAAAAAACTTAAGATAAATACGGCTAATCCCATAGCACCTACAGATAGCCAAAGATCCAAAAATCCGTTGTGTGCGTAAACTACGGCTATAGTCATCGCTAGTTGGATGTAACCAGAGGGTCCTTCATAACCATTCCAGAAAGCAGCTAATCCGTAACCCAGCCAAGGACGCAGTTCAATTTTGTCCCAGACATATTGCCAAATAAACGTCCTACCAGATAGGGTTACATCCCGACCTACCAAGTCTAGTAAGGAATCAGACCCTAAACCAAAAAGTAAGATAATACCAGCAAAACTGATAATAGTCAGTGCTAAAACCGCCGATATCATCACTTCATATCGCCATCTAAAGATACGGTAGATGAAGCACAACATTATCATCACCATAAAAGTTCCCAAAGCAGTTGCAGATTGCGACCAAACCATAGTGACGCAACTTAAAAACAACAGTCCCCAGTAAACCCAGACATACTTACCGCCACGAAAAGCATTCAACAGAAAAATTACTCCACCAGGAGCCATAAATGCTCCAAATTGGTTTTTGTGGGTGAATACTCCTCTAAATGCTCCTGCATGCACCCCTCCCATCAAGCCATATTTCGGGATGCCGATGGCAAATAAAATACTTAAAATCAACAATAAGCCATAAGTCCAAACAAGTAAATCTAGTTGTTCGGCTAGAGTGTAACGAGTTGCTAGGTAAAGTCCGAAGCCAGTTGTACCAATAGCGTAGATGGCAAATCTCATAGTCTGATCGGGATTAATCGACCAGAAATAGGAGAAACAAATAATCCCTAGAAATAACCAGAGAAATTTGTTGCGGGAGAGAGTTGCCAAAACCTTTTTCCAGCGTATTGCTAAGAGGCAAAAAGTTACAATATAAATCAGCAGAGATATTTTGGCATTGATAGATAAATCTAAAGCTCTGATATCTACACCATCTCCCTCGCTAGATCCGTTAGTTAAAATTAAAGGGACAATAGCCTGGGATATATGAATTAGAGAAAAGATAGAAAAAATATATTCAAAAATTCTCAAAAAATTAGTTTGACTTTTCGTCATCATATTGAGCTATTAGTAAAAATAAATACGATTTCACTATTATGGATAAGTTAGAGGTTAACTGGGATTATACATTTTTTTTAACTTTTTAATTTAGATTAATCAAAGGTAAAGTTAATATATTCCCTGTCTGGGGCAGAAGAAATTGCTAGAGTTTTATTTTCTAAAATAGTAATTAACTTATTCGTAAAATAGATCAAAATGTAGGGACAGCGAATAATCTGAACTAGAGTGTGGATAATTTTTTTCTGCTTGATATACTCTATAGCTTTATAGTAATATAGTCTTTTGAAGAAAACGGTTAGGTTTTGATTGAGAACGGCGATCGCTTTTTCGTCTTTGATAGTTTTAGCGGATTCTAAATCTATAAAACGCTGGGTAATTTGACAAGATTGACTGAGATATTGGGTTGGTTTTCTCGTGGAAAGAGAAACTTCGCGAGTTCGATAATAGTAATAAGGACGAGGTATTAGTACAAAACGTGCTTTGTTTAATAAGCATTCTAGGTAGAGAATAAAATCTTCTCCTACTTGAATTGACTCATCATAGCTAATGTTATGTTCGAGTAAAAATTCTCGTTTGATCAGAGGTTTTGTATAGCCAAAACTCCAATTTCGAGGAGCATTAATTGGGTTAGGGCGATCGGTGATGATGAATCTGGTAGCATCGATTAATTCAACACCATTTTGACGCGGTTGATGTTCCTGTAAAAGAGTACTCCAAGGATATTGTTCGCGATCGCGAATTAGAAATAAATCATCGGCAACTAAATCGGCATTTTGCTGGGCTGCTACTCGCAACAGCATTTCTAGACGTTCTGGAGCATACCAGTCATCAGAATCAAGCAATGCAATCCAGTTACCTTGAGCTTGTTCGATCCCACAGTTACGTACGCTGCTTACCCCTCGATTTTGCTGGTTAGCAATAATTCTCAAGCGAGGATCGCTAAAACTGCTTGCTACCTTTAGGGTAGAGTCGGTAGAGGCATCATCGATTAAAATGACTTCAAAATTGCCATAAGTTTGCGCAAAAACCGACTCTAAAGCCCTAGCAAGATATTCTTCACAATTATAGGCGGGTATGATTATGGATACTTCTGGGTTCATAAATCCAAATTATTAATAAAATTTTAAAAAGTTATATTGTCGTAGTTACAGAGCTACGAACCTCAGTTAGTAATGATTTACCATCTAAATGTTCGGGAATTTCTGCATTCATCAAAGACAAGATCGTCGGAGCTAAATCTACAGTTTCTCCTCCAGATAGTTCGACTCCTGTGGGAATATCTGGCCCTTGAGCAGCAATAAATCCCTGTCCTTTGTGACCGCCAGCGCGACAGTGAGTTAAAGGACCAACTCTTCCTAACTTAGAACTATCTACTACATCGGTCATGGGTTCTTGCCAAATCACTACGATGTCAGCATCGGGTAATTTAGGATTATCATCCAAAGGAGTTGTACGAGTTTTAACCGCTTGCTTGACTACTTTGTTGCCAGTTCTAGCATCGACGAGATCTTCAAGCATGGTAATAATCTCATCACAAAGAGCAAAATACTCTTCTGGTTCGACAACACCATCTCTTTCTCTTCCTTTGAGGTTGATGCGAATATGACCGTTAGTAAAAGCTGGTAAGGCAAATGCTTTCATTTCAGGCCAAAGAGGAGAATACCACATACCAGGCATCCAACCCATTGCTACTTCCTGTTCGATAGGCTCGTCCAACAAGCTATAGGGAGAAAGTAAACCGTGTTTTTGACCGCGCAAGAATTTTTTGTGAGTCCAAGTACGGAACAGCTTTTCGATGGGATTGGGAGTGTATATCTGACTCCATATTTCTCCCGCCCAAGAATTACGGATGGGTTTGGTAACTACAGGACCAGGTTTAGTGCCGACTTTGCCTGGGGCTAGAGCGGGTTTGCCATAGTGCATTCTATAAAGAAGTTCGGGCAAAATTGCCATACTCAACAAATCGGTGAAGTTTCCAGCCATGCCGTGAGCGGAAAAACAGATTACATTGGAATCTTCTGGAGCTTCTGCTATGATTTCGCCAATTGCTTTATCGACTCGTTTGTAGGTATTGAGTACGGGGTCTTCTTCTCTCGTACCATTTTTGGTTAAGTGATTATAAACTGCATGGTCGTCTTGACTATAGTTGTAGACATCGTGACCGATAGTATGGGTCTCCCCAAACACCATCAAGAATAAATCCCAGTTGTCTTGTTTGAGCAAGTCGCGAGCGATCGCAGAATGTCCTGCAATACTCTCTTCACAAGCATCTTCGACCCATTTAACGTATTCGGGATTCCACCACAATCCATTATCGTTATGTAATACGGGGTTTTTGCCATGTTTGTTAACAACTTTCTCAAATAGTTCGGGAGGATTGGAAGCGCTTACCGTATAAGGATAATGACCTCCCCAACCCAGGATCTGAGGCCCGTTAATCTCATCGGAAAGAGTTGTGACGGGAACGTCTAATACTGCTACTTTGTAATCTTCACCCAAAGCATAAAAAGGAGCGAATTCTTGATAATCGTAACCACTTTCTACTACATCGCAGACAATACCATAGTCCTTAGGATCGTAAGCTGCGGTATCCCAATAGCCCAGAGTATCGGGGCGACATCCAGTGTTAAAAGTAGCCCATAGGGGTTCGGTAGTAGAATATTCAGTGGATTTACCACAATATTTAACTGTATTGTCCAAACGACTGTATGTTCCTGCTGCTACAATCTTGCTGAGATTGGGTAAATGTCCTGCTGCCATCCATTCTTCGATTAATCGAGGTTCGGCTGCATCTAAACCAATTACAATAGTTGATTTTTTCATTTTTTTACTTGAGATAATTGTTTAAAACTTAGTTATTAATTACGAAATAGACTAAAAAATTATGTAGCTTTATTTACGCAGGAGCGGTTTTAGAAGGACTACTCTCGCCAGAACTAGAAAAATAGTTCTTACTATATTTAGCGTGATAGGAATAGCGATCGAATTCATTGGGTTTAACTCCATTAATAACCATCCCCAAAACTTTTTGAGAAAGATTAGCATTCATAATAGTTTCTTGAGCTAGTTCCGCACTCTCTTTTTCTACTACTCCAGGTCTGCTAACAAAGACAATGCCATCAACTAATTTGCTTAGAGTCAAAACGTCAGCGGTAACAGCCAAAGGGGGTGCGTCAATAATGGTTAATTCATAATCTCTTCTCGCATTGGCTACTAATTGACTCATTTCTGTAGAATCTAATAGAGCTAAAGGGTTGGGGGCAATAATTCCTGCTGTGAGTAACTCTAATTGTTTCATTGGTTGATTGACCACCCTATTGATAGGAGTTTTGTGAGCCACTACATCTTTAACTCCTACTTTATTGCTAACTTGCCATAGTTCGTGCTGAGAAGCTTTTCTCAAATCTCCATCAATGAGTAAAACCTTGCGACCCAATTGAGCCATTGCCGCGGCTAGATTAGCAGCTATAGTTGATTTTCCCTCTCCTGGAACGGAACTAGTGATTAAAATAACTTTGGGCTGTCGCTTGACTGCTAAGAATTTAAGGTTGGTTTGAATCATGCGGTAAACTTCGCTGGCAAAAGAATCGGGCTCTCGTTGAACAACTATTCCGCCTTGAGTTTCTTGCAGATTATCTAGAGGAACAATTCCCAAAACTTGATAGGAGAACTTTTGTTTGACTTCAGGAATAGTTTTAAGAGTGCGGTCTTGTATTTCTAACAAAATGGCTGTGAGATTAGATAAAAACAGCCCCATCAAAATTCCTAAAGTCATTAAGGCTACTCTACCCGTACTTCCTTCCTCTGGTACTCTGCCTAGTTCGATAACTTCGGCGTTACCAACAGGTTGATTGAGTAGAATTTCTAAGTCCCCTTTATTAGCTAGCAAGGTATTGTAGTTTTCACGAGTAGTTTCAACTTCACGAAGCAAGCTTTGCTCTTGCTTTTCTAGTCGAGGAATTTCTTGACTTCTATTGAGATAGACTTGTTGGTATTGAGCTAAAGCAGATACTTCTGTTTGCAAACTCAATTCTTCAATTTTGAGGCTAATAAATCTCTCTAGTTGATTTTCTTTAATATTATTGCCACTTTGTAATAAACCTGTAGAAACTTGCGCTCCAACATATTGAGTAATTAACTGTTGTAAGTTAGCGTTCAAAGTTCGTTTCTTTTCGTTTAAACTTTCAATTACAGGGTGGTTGTCGTTAAATCTTTGACGTTCTTGAGCCAGTTGAGTTTCTGTCTCTCCAAGTTGCTCGATAATACTTTGAACTTGAGGAGTGCTAGCTAGTTGATCTGCTCTAACGGCTTGGTTTAGATTTAGACCTAATTGACGTTGCAGATTAGCAGTCTGAGCTTGTTTGCCTTGTAATTCAGCACCTACTGTAGAGATTTGACGATTGAGATTGGCTAATTCTTGTACTAAAATTTTCTTTTCTTCTTGCAAATCTACAATCTGATTCTGCTCGTAGAAGTTCTGCAAGCGAGATTCTAAAGATTCAAGTTGACTCTCAATTTTGGGAATGGTTTGATCGATAAAAGCACTAGCACTGGCATTGGTGGATTGACTGCTTTCAACTTGTCGTGTAATATAAACATCCATTAAAGTATTAACAACTTTGGAAGCAATAACGGGGTCTGGATCTTTGTAAGATAAAGAAATAACATCAGTTCCGCCGACTATTTCCACAGACAATCGCTTCTCAAAATCTTTAGGTTTCAGGGGTTTTCCTTCATCATTAACCAGCTTTAAAAGATCGATAGTTTGTTGAATTACTGGTTCTGAAGTAATTCTGACTTTTTCAGTACTCAAAGGCGTTTGATTATCTAGAATAGAATCTAGATCTCTCCCTTCATTACCAATCCCCTCTAAAAGAGTGGCATTTTTCTTGAACAGAATTTTTCCTTCAGATTTATAGGTTTTTTCTAAAAAGCTGCTTAAAAAAGCGGTTGTTGCAACAGTAAAAGCAAAAACGGCCAATGCTGGTATCCAGCGTCGCTTCAGCTTCAGTAAATACTCTCCTATATTTAAATCTAGTTCTCCTCTGGAATTAGAATCAGAACCATTACCTTTTTGCAAGTTAGTCATAGTGTTTTCCTTAAACTTAAATCTAAGCTATGTTGCCCCTTTTCCTAAAATTAATTTTTAGTATTTACATTTACTGTTATAAAAAATTTATAGGCGATTAGACAGGTGGATACCTTAAAGTTTTAGTAAAGTTGAGCGTAAATAATATAAAAATATTAAAAAGTGAAATTATTGAAATTTACTTAAATCGGTCTATTTTTGGCAATTGTTATTTTGCTCTTAAAAAATAATCCGAGCTATTTTAAGGCTTTTTTCAAATAAGTCTTAGATTAGGAGCATTAACGCTCTAAAATCAACGTTATTCCAAAAAAAGCATTTGCTATGTATCTGAAAAGTATTTATTACCCCTGTCAATATTGAGCTCGATAATTATAGTTATTAGTATTTTTTAAGTGAATAGAAAGAGCGGTTCGATCGCAGTTAAAAAATATAGTACTTATCCCATAGTATTTACTTAAGTATTAACTAGTGAGATACAATTATTTTTTATAATAGTTTAACTCAGATATTTGTATTTTTGAGAAATCTACATTGTTATGAGTTAAAATTCAACTCAAAAATACCTTATTTATTAATCTAAAACTAGAAAACTGAAAATTAGCTTAGTTAAAATCAATTTAATAATCTATATCGCTACCAAAAAAGAATACTCACTACTAATAATTTAATAATTTTCTGATACTAGCTTCCATAACCTCTTTAGTTTGTCCTGAAACGCTGAATAATAAAGCTTCTCGATATACTCTTGCAGCACCAGTTTCTAAATAATTGGCAGCACCACTAGAAGCAATAATTGCCCCTTGAGCGCAACGTTGGGCTAAATTAATTAAATCTGCTCTTAGTTGTAGTTTTTCTGGGTAAAAGCCTGAATCTTTTGCCGTCAAATCGATAGCAAGCTGTTCGGCTCGCTTTGCTTCGCCGTGAAGATTTTGCCAAGACTCTTTTAAAAAACCAAGTTGTTTATTTATTGCTAAGGATGACAAAATATCCAACCCGCCATAGGCACAACCAAGAGCATACCAACCATGATTGAGAATATTACGGCGACTGTTGTGATGGATCGATCCTGCTGGTTTAATTGATACTACCCAGTCTTTTTCCAAATACCATCGGTCTATTTTGGCACTGACTGTATTGGTAGAAGAAATCGCCATCAGTTTCATTGGCGAACTAAGGTTTATACTACCTCTTTTTTTTCGCCAAACATTTTTAAAAGGCAAAATACCGTAGATTTCTCTACCATCTTCTAGGGTTGCTCCCAAAATAAAGCGATCAAAAAAATTATAACCAGTAATCCAAGGTACTTCTCCTGTTATTTCGTAACCATTAGTTAATTCCTTTGCCGATACCATTGGTATCCCTTGACGACGTAAATGAGAAAAACCTACCCCGATTAATATTTTTCCTGTTGCCATCTGAAGCAATAATTCTTGTTTTAAGTATTTATTATTACTCTTGCTCAACATCTCTCCCGCACTTTGATGCTGTGTCTGCAAAAAAGTTAAAGCACCAGAAGTTTTTGCTAGAAGAACTTGCAAACGGGAATATTCCAATTTGCTCCAACCACTTCCCCCCATTTCTAGAGGAACTTTTAATGCTAATAAAGAAAGCTCTCCCATTTCTTGTAAAGCTACTTGTAAAGCTTGAGGAGAAAGGTCTATCTCATTAGCTACAGGTTTAATTTTTTGTTGAAGCCAAATTTGGATCTGTTGTTGACTAAGCTTCATCTTTAGGGGATTCTAGGTTAATGTCTTTCACATTTCGGGCAATTCTAGACAGTTCGCTTTTCTCGTTCAAAGATACTCGAGATGGCGAACCACTAATAATACCTTCGTAGTTGCGGAAAGATTCTTTAATAAAGGGAATTTCTGGTGCTTCGGAGCTAATAACATATTCTCGAATCCCTTTATCGTGCCACGAACCGCGCATTTTAAAGACGTTCATAGCTCTAGACATTTCACCGCGAATTTCCACATATTGCAGCAAAATAATCGTATCGGTAATGGTAGAAATATGAGATTCGGTAATCGAGTTTGCACCCAAAAATTGATCGGTAGTGTTAGTAAAAAAACCAGTAATCTCTTCTTGCTTGGCATAACCCGTAACGCCAATCACAAACTGACGGAAAGCATTATTGGTTACACCTCTAGCCAAAGCAGATAAGGAATCGATCGCAATCCGAGAAGGTTTAAATTCGGCAATTTCTGACTTGATCATTTGTAGGTGATCTTCCAAACCAGCGGACTCTGGATAACAACAAAGTAATTTGAGCAAACCCTGTTTTTCCATCTCTTCAAAGTCTACCCCCCAAGAAGAGGCATTACGAGATAATTGAGCTCTGGATTCTTCATAGGCGAATAACACCGCTCTTTCTCCCTGACGACAGCCTTCCTCCAAAAACTTGCTAACCAGCAAAGTTTTACCCGTACCAGTAGCTCCCGTAGCTAAAATAATCGAATCTTTGAAGAAGCCACCCCCACAAAGTCGATCAAGAGTTTTGACTCCCGACGAGCGACGCACGTTGGACGAACGTTGGGTAAGACGCATTGCACCCAAGGGAAAGATGTTGATCCCATCGTTAGTAATAGTAAAGGGGTATTCTCCCTTCATGTGAGTCGTACCGCGCAACTTAAGGATTTCAATAGTACGACGACGACGCTCTCCTTCTAGAACGTTGCGAATAATAATTACGTTATCAGAAACAAATTCTTCTACTCCAAAACGAGCAATAGGGCCGTATTCTTCTACTCTTTCGGTCGTTAAAATAGAAGTAACTTCTAACTGCTTAAGACGAGCAACTAAACGAAAGATTTCCCGTCTGACAACTGATGCTGCATCGTACTGTTGAAAAACTGCAGTTACCGAATCAATTGAAACTAATTTGGCTTTATATTTGCGAATTGCATATTGAATGCGCTCGATTAAAGCGGAGAGATCGAAGTTACCGACTACTTCTTGCCCTTCAGGATCGGGAGAAGTATCAAGGATAAATAATTTGCCGCGATCGATTAAATCTTGCAGATCCCAACCAAAACTGTGGGCATTTTCAATAATGTCTTTGGGGGATTCTTCAAAAGTAACGAAAATACCAGGACAGTTAAAATATTCGATTCCCAAATAAAGAAACTGTACTGCAAGTAGGGTCTTACCCGTGCCCGAAGTTCCACTTACTAAAGTAGTTCTACCGATGGGCAACCCGCCATGAGTGATTTCATCAAATCCTTCAATCATCGTGCGGATCTTACGAACACCTCTGGTTGATAATTCAGGTTGTCGTGGCTGATTATTAGGATTTGGTTCGTTCATCTAATAAATGAAAAATCTAGTTGCCTAAATATAAAAGTTGGTAAAAGTGATTTTATGAGACAGTATAATATTCTACGATACCCTAACTCTCTTTACCCTCGGAATTAAGATTCTTTTTCGCGTATTTCTTCGTATAATAAGTCTAAACCAATTAAAACTTTTTCGCGATCGCTCAAGTCCCCAATGATCTTTCTGACTGGTGGAGGAAGAACTTTTGATAGAGTTGGAGTTGCCAAAATTTTGTCTTCTTCCGCTAGTTGAGGATTTCTTAAAACATCAATTACTTTGAGAGCGTATACTCCTTGAAAATCTTTCTCTAAAATATTTTTTAAAGTCTTCAAGGCTCTCACAGAATTAGGTGTATTTCCTGCTACATACAATTTTAGGACATAAGTTTTTCTAAATTTATCCATAATATTAAATTATTTAAAGTTTCGGACGGGAGCAAATATAAAAATTTAAGTGAAATAATACTAAGTTATCTAAACATAATTTAAGACTAACTATTATTTTTATTCTACTCCAAATAATAACTTCAAAGAAATATCTTCTCCAGGAATAGAGCGACGATACATTTCACATAATGGGCAATTGTATCAATCAAAGCAAGACGATAATCTAACAAAATATCATCATTTCTACCTTCTATTCGTAGTTGATGGGAAAAATCATCGATTAAATCCATATGTATCTCTAGGATTTGGGAAGTAGAGATATCGGCAAAAAAAGCGCGATCAACAAATTCATCGATTAGTTGATTAATTGGCGAATTATCTTCAAAATAATTGAGTAAAATAGTCCGATAGCTAGAACTCAATTGTTCTAATAAATCTTGTTGTTGTTCTGGAGATAAATTGCGATAAAAATCTTGATGATTTCTTTTGTAAAAAACTCCAAGATATCCCAACCTTTCTTTAATTTTGTTGGTTAATCTACGTTGTTGAATAGCTAAAGAACTACTGGCTTTAGTCATAGAATTGTTGGGAAATTCTGATGACAAGTTGTCATTTTTAATATTGGGAGACAAATTTAAGAATTTGGTAATAGCTAAATTAATATAGGAACTAATCTCTTTGATTTGAGTGGGATATAAATGTATTTCTGCTGGATGATAGATTACTCGTTCGATGTCAAAATCTGATAAAGCAACATTGTCATCTACTTCTGACATATTTTGGGAGTCGATTGCGCTTTCTGCTTCAATAATCACTACAGGTAATAATATTTGGGAATGCCATAGCTGCTGAGTAATTTCTTTAGTTGCAACCTCATTAACCAGTGCAATACAATCTATTTGCTCTTTGTACTGAATTATAAAATCTACTAGTTTCTCTGCCATATTAAAATGCTTGAGTGCGTAGCGATCGCTATTTAAGAGTTTGCTGACAGATTGAGTTAAGGATTGTTGGATGGAAAATAAACAAATCTGTAATTTACTCGGTACAGAGCGACTATTGGAAGGTGACCTTTTATCTGAATAATCTGACATTGCTAGATGAATTTTACTGGATAGCTGCTAGTGTTTTCTAACAATAGTCAAAATTAACTTTACACGATCGCCATTGACTAGCAGTTGGAGCAATTTTCTCTAAATTGCCAGAATCTAAGCGAAATTGAGATGCGATCGTCTAATAGCAGCAATGAAATTTGACGTTAGTCAATATTTCAACATAATATCAATTAAAAGTTAACATTTATTGCGTCTGTTTGGGAATTGTAATTTCATTAACCCAGCAATGATAGTTAAATTCAATCATGAAAGATAATATTATCAGTCATTAAATCACAATTGTTAATCATTTTTATCGACTGATTCTAGTACAATTAGGAGATAGGTATATATAGTAGTTAAATAATAAAATATTATTATCAATTTAAGTTAGAACCTCTTCACAAGCCAACCAACTAAGATATAGCTACATTTATAGCGACCGTTTGAGTTAACTTCTGGAGACAAAAACCAGATAATTTATGTTTAGCCCTGATTCTACATTAGATGAATTTACTTGTGCTATTGCAATCTGTGAGCCAGAAGCAGACTTAGGTACTGTCCTACGTATTTTCCAGCAAACCAGTTGTAATTCTATAGCAATACCCGAACCGAATAACAGTTGGGGAGTTATTAGTTCTGGCAACCTGCTTTCTCTTCTGGCAAAATCTTGGCAACAACTTCCTCAGATGGGGGCGAGTTATGCCAAAAATAGTCCAGATAGGGATAATTTTGCTTACCCTACCATTAATAATGTTCGGGAAGCTATCGAACCAGCAATTGTCTGTCAGGCTAAAACTACGTTGGCAGAATTTTTCGACTCTTTACAAAATAATTCTTTTCAGACCAGTCAAGTTGAATATTTTATTGTCAATTCTTTAGGTGAATTAAAAGGTAAATTAGATAAAGATAAATTGCTCAAATATTTGGTATCTCAACATAAAGATAGTATTCAAGATACTAATATTTCTTTACCTAATTCATTACTTTCTTTATTAGATTTATTTGATGATTTAGCATTACCCATTAAAATCGAAAATTCTACCCAACAAGATTGTTATGTCAATCGAGCTTGGCAACAATTAGTTGATTCTAGCCAAGAGCAACATTTAGATTATCTCCAAAAATCAAATGTTTCGATTGCTCATTGGTGGATGGAACGACAATTTAATGTTTTGCAACAGAATTCGGCAGCAGAAAAAATCGACGCAACAACTACTCGTGCTAGTTTATGTTGTTTGCTAGATAGAGCTAGTTTTGTACCTCCTCATACTATTCCAATTTTTCAGAAAAGAGATTTAAAATTGCAACAGTCAGCAATTCAATGTATAGATCTGGCTAGTTCTCCATTAAGAAATTTATCTTCTTTAGAAATCAAAAGAGGTAATCAGTGGGATTATCTGAAAATTCCTCTAACTTTCAAGGGAGAACGTTGGCAGACAGAAACAAAACTATATTGGTTGATTTTAGCAATCGAATCATCATTACTCCCCAGCAATGATTCTCCTGTGGTTAATTCTAATACTTCTCTTAAAGCTTCAACTGTAGATCGATTACTGGCTACTATCGCTCACGAATTGAAGTCTCCTCTAACAGGTATTTTAGGTCTATCTAAATTACTCAACAGTGAAAAAATAGGCATTCTCAATCAGCGTCAATCTTTCTATATTAGCTTGATTCATAATAGTGGCAGTAAATTGAGCGATATTGTTAGCAACCTAATCGAACTAACTAGCTTGAGTGGGAAAGAAACAGAACTAAAATCAGAAGCGATTAATCTCGAACTACTGTGTCATCAACTTTATCAAAAAGCAGTCACCAAGTTAAAATCGTTACAGTCAAATGAATTAGAGTCAGTTGTTGCTAATACCAAACTAGAATTAAACGTTAACCCTGAAGTTAAAACTGCGATCGCCGATAAATTACGACTTTCTAGTATTTTGATGCACTTAATGTTAGAAACAATCGAGTTCTTCGAGTTTTCTGCTTCAACAATTCAAATTACCATTCAAGCCGAGTTAAGAGGAATAGCGATCAAAATAAGCAATAAACTTGATGAGTCTTCTATTTCTCCTGTAGAAAATATTAATGCTTTTAGTCAAGAAATTAGTTTGAATTTGGTTATTGCCAACTATCTAGCAGAAATACTTCAGGGTGAAATCAAAAGTAAATATGAAATTAATAGTTGTTCTTTTACTTTACTCTTGCCCGAAGTTCTTCCCCAATCCGATCCTTCATCTCTCAAATTACATTCAGGGGTCACTAAACAAGATGCAGTTACGAGAAATCTAACCATTCTTTGTCTGTATCCCGAACCAGAAGCGATCGATATATCTCTTTGTAACAATAGCGACTTAGACTTTAATCTTAAAAAATGGGCAGAACAAGATTGGTCTAAGATTGAATGCGATCGACCCAACTATCGATATCGGATTATTGAAGCAGATGGTTTGGAACAAGCTCATACTCTCGCGCGTATTTGGCAGCTAGATGCAGTGTTATTAGATGGTTATCAGATTAGCGATCCCCTAAATTATTTGCAGTCGCTTCAAAAATCCGAATATTTATCAGCATTACCCATAGTTACTCTAGATTCCCAAACTACTGCGGCAGCCAATCAAGTCGAAGGTTTAAATGTTTACCCCTGTTTGCTTCCCGCAGAATGTCGCAGCATTCAAGATTTAATCCAAGTAATTCAGATTGCTACTGGAATCTAAATAGCTGTTCTCAATAGATTCTTGATTATAGAGGAGACTTGAGGGTAAAAACTGTAATTTCTGGGCGACTATTAAAGCGTAAAGATAAACCTGTCATTCCCAAACCTCGATTGGTATATTCGAGGGTATCTCCTACTTGATTTAAACCTGCATAATATTTTCTTCCCCCAAAAGGTAAGACTAGAGGATCGATAAAAGGAAAGCGGATTTGTCCTCCATGAGAATGTCCTGAGAGTTGAAGGGCAAATTGATTAGTTTTAGCACTTTGCTGAATATAATCAGGCTCGTGAACTAGTAAAATGCTAGGGGCATTATCTGGTAATTTTTCAATTACTCCTTGAAGATCGGGTTTACCCCAATAAGGGTCATCAATTCCTGCAAAAGCTAGTTTATTTTTACCCCGCTCGATCGCAACTACTTGATTATCTAAATTGGTTATTTTACTTTTTTGTAGAACTCTTTTAAGTTTTGTTAGTCTTGTTGTTTGATTTCCTTTAAGGTCGTGATTGCCTAAAACTGAAAAAATTCCCGCATGGGATTTGAGTTTACTGAGATTATTGATTAATTTTCTAGCATTGAAACTTTTATATTTAGTAATAAAATCTCCTGTAATAGTAATAGCATCGGGGTCTTGTTCATTTACCAGAGCGACAATTCTTTGAAACCTTGACTCTGGCATGAATTTATTAGCATGAATATCGCTAATTTGGACTATTTTAAAATTATTAAATGCTGGGCTTAAATTGGTAATTGTTAAGTTTATTGGTACAATTTGAATCCAATTAGGCTCAATTTTAGCAGCATAAATATAGGTAAAAAAAGATAAAACTAAAATGATAACAGTAAAATTACCGAGCCATTTACTTATAGCTTGGCTCATATTTTTATAATTAATAGCTACCATCAGTAATTTTTTAGTTTTGCTAAATTAATCAATACCATTCCATCTTAATCTTCTTATTAAGAACTAACCAATCAATCAAAAAAAACATCAGATCGACAATTATGAAACACGCAATTATTACGGGAGGTTCTAGCGGAATTGGCAAGGCTACAGCCAAATTACTAGCTCAACAAGGAGTAAATGTTTCTTTAATAGCTCGCGATCTGGCTAAATTAAAACTAGCTCAACAAGAAATAAAGCAAATAACTCTCAATCCAGAACAAAAAATCTCAATTTTTGTTGCTGATGTTTCTCAGAGAGGGGAAATCACCACTGCGATAGAAAATGCGATCGCCGAATTAGGAACGCCCGATCTCTTAATTACTTCTGCTGGAATTGCTCATCCTGGCTATTTTAACGATATACCAATTGAGGTTTTTGAAAGAACTATGGCAGTCAATTACTTTGGTTCTTTATACGCGATTAAATCGGTATTACCAGCAATGGAACAAGCGCAATCGGGAAATATAGTCTTGATTTCTTCTGGTGCTGGTTTGATTGGAATTTATGGCTATACAGCTTACTGTTCTTCTAAATTCGCTCTTCGGGGTTTAGCAGAATCATTACGAGGAGAACTAAAACCTAAAAGAATTGGGGTGGCGATCGTTTATCCTCCCGATACCGATACTCCTCAGCTAGAAGCAGAAAATAGAATTAAACCTCCTGAAACCAAAAGAATTACTGCTACTGCTAAAACCTGGACTGCGGAATCTGTCGCCCAAGAAATTATTCAAGGAATTAAACAAGGAAGTTTTACGATCGCCCCTGGAGTAGAATTAACTCTGTTAAATCGTTGGCATAGCGCAATATCTCCTTTATTGAACTGGTATTTTGACCGCCTTACGAAAGATTAGTTTATAGTTACTCTACTGAATTTATTAATTTAATTTTTGAGCAACAATGGTTCGATGTCTGGGACTATTAATTGTAATTTTAGGATTGGCAAACCCCGCCTGAATCAAGGATTTTTCCAGATCCAAATTAAAATATTTATCCAAATAGGGTTCGGTACTTTTAAGCAAAGTCAAGATATAAGGAGGCATTTTTAAAAATACTTCAGATTGAGGATTCATATCCATGATTGCCAAATAACCTCCAGGACTTAATAAGCGAAAGGCATGATTAATAATTGCTTCGGCAGCAGCGGTTGGCAATTCATGAAATACCAAACAGGCAGAAACAAAATCAAAACTATTCTCAGGCAAATTTGTACTCTCTGCAGCAGCATGAACCCATTTAATATTTTGATTATTCTGTTGAGATCTGTATTTTGCTACCGCCAAAAAGTAGGGCGAAAGATCTACTCCTGTCAATTTAGCTAAGGGATAAATTTCTTGTAGAGCAAAGGTACTCATACCAGCCCCACAACCCAAATCAAGAATATTTTGTGGGACAAGATCGAGATTATCTTTAATTGCTTGACTGTAGCTTTGACGCAGCATCGAATCTCCTTTTACATCGCCTTTAGACCAAATTTGAGCGTGAACTGCCCGAGAGGCAGATTCCACTTCCCAAGCTGCTTTCCAAGTTAAATTACCTTCATCATAAGCATGAAATGAAGTAGTGTAATATTCAGGATATTTGAGATCGGGATTTTGTATTGCTGCTAAATCCTCATCCCAATTACGATCGCTCAACTGTTTGACATTGTCTCTCCAAGGGACTCCGATAGATTCCGCCCGTTCGATCATCATGTTGCGCGCGCGAGCTTTGGCAAATTTGGCTAAGGGAGTAATTCCCAAAAGAATATTTACCATACGAGAAGCTATACCAATTTGAGTATTAGATGTAGTAGCAGTCATTGAAAAATATTTGGGATGAAATTATTAAATTAGCAACTATTCTAAAGTAAGTGAGTGGCTAATTCATAGCAGTCAATAAGCATTTGTTCTCAACCGTATCCAGTTTGAAACTGGTAGTTTATAGAATAACTGTTGATGAGTAGCCCTCAAGAACTAACTTCTCTCTTAACGATCGAATCAATTTTGTACAACCACCTATGCTACCTGTAAAAGAAGCCGAAGCTAATATTCTAAATTTAGTTAGAGTTTTAGATCCTCAAAAAGATAGAGAAATAGTCAAATTGGAAAACGCCCAAGGCAGAATTTTAGCTCAAGAAGTGAAGGGAAAACTAGATTTTCCCCACTGGGATAATTCCGCAATGGATGGCTACGCGGTGCGCTATGAAGATGTCAAAAACTGTAATGCCGACAACCCCCTTACCTTAGAAGTGATGGCAGAAATAGCAGCAGGAGATCGCCCTAATCTAGAGCTAAAATCAGGACAAGCAGCCCGTATCTTTACGGGAGCAATGTTGCCCACAGGGGCGGATACGATTGTCATTCAAGAGAATACTACTAGAGAAGGAAATCTAGTAAATATTCTCTCTGCGCCCCAAGATCGAGAATTTGTCAGACATAAAGGAGCTTTTTATCAAGCAGGAAATCCGCTTCTCGACCCAGGAATTCGGGTAAATGCCCCTGAAATAGCGGTATTAGCTACCGCCCAATGTACCGAACTATCGGTCTATCGTCATCCGCGAGTAGCAATTTTATCTACGGGAGACGAATTAGTTACCCCAGAACAAACTTTAAAACCAGGACAAATAGTAGACTCCAATCAATATGCTTTAGCTAGCTTTGTTGCGAGCAATGGGGCAATTCCCCTTAAGTTGGGCATCGTACCTGATGACCCAGGAAAATTAAAAGATGCGATCGCTGATGCCATTAAATCGGCAGATCTGGTTTTATCGACTGGCGGTGTATCCGTAGGAGACTATGATTATGTGGACAAAATTCTCGCAGAATTAGGAGGAACACTACACATTCGTAGCGTAGCGGTAAAGCCAGGAAAACCCCTAACTGTAGCTACTTTTGAAGACAACAATTGTTTGTATTTTGGTATCCCTGGAAATCCCGTTTCGGCTTTAGTTAGTTGTTGGCGTTTTGTTCGCCCCGCACTGTTAAAACTAGCAGGATTGAATCATTACCAACCCTCCTTTGTCAATGCCATTAACCGTCACGATCTTAAAGCTAGTGGCAAGCGAGAGACTTATCTTTGGGGAAGACTGGATTTAGTAGACGGTAACTATGAATTTGCTTTAGCTGGGGGCAGTCATAGTTCGGGTAATTTAATTAATTTAGCTCAAACTAACGGTCTGGCGATCGTTCCTCTCGATCGCCAGTTTATCCCTGCAGGAAGCAAGATTACAGTCATGTTGAATTCATAGTCATTCATTACTGAATATTAGATATGTAAATCTAGAATTTATTTTTCAGCAAGATTGATTAAACTCTAGTAGTTAGACCCCAAAATATTAATTAAAAAATTAGAATAGGCATCAATTACCCCAAGCGATCGTATTTAAAGATCCAGATAGTTTATCTTGCTCTAAAAATAATTAATATATGTCTTTAAAATCTAAATTTCATCACCCACGAATAAGAAAGCTACTATTAGGCTTAATGGTATCTGTGCTGGTTATTGCCACCACTTCGACCCCCGTTATCAGTCAAGGCAAATATAATTACGGAGAAGCATGGCAAAAATCAATTCTGTTTTATGAAGCGCAGCAAGGGGGGAAGTTACCCGAATGGAATCGAATTCCTTGGCGAGATGATGCGACTTTAGACGATGGCGCGGATGTGGGAGTAGATTTAAGCGGTGGTTGGTTTGATGCGGGGGATAATGTTAAATTCAATTTCCCGATGGCTTATAGCGTTACTACCTTAGCTTGGGGAGGAATTGAATATTACGATCTTTATCAAAAATCGGGTCAATTGGACGAGCTATCGAACAATATTAAATGGGTAACCGACTACTTACTAAATTCTTTTGCTAAGGATAAGCCTGGAGAATACGTACTTTACGGACAAGTGGGTAATGGCAAACTAGATCATCAATGGTGGGGTGCAGCGGAGGTAGTTCACTATCAAATGGATCGACCAACCTATAAAATCGATACTAGTTGTCCTGGTACAGATTTGGCGGGAGAAAACGCAGCAGCTTTAGCTTCTAGCTCGATTTTATTTAGGGCTAATGGAGATTTAGAATATGCCGATTTATTGGTGGAACAAGCCGAAAAACTGTTTGATTTTGCCAGTAATTATCGCGGTAAATATTCTGACTGTTTAAAAGCAGCAGTCCCTTTTTATACTTCTGTTAATGGCTATCAAGACGAGCTTGTTTGGAGTGCGATTTGGCTGCATAAGGCAAAAGAAGCTCAAAATGATGGTTATTCGGGAGAATATTTAGCTCTGGCTGAAGCTGAATATCAAAACATGGACAAACCTTTTAACTATACCTATCAGTTTGATGATAAATCTTATGGGGTTTATATTCTCTTAGCTCAAGAAACAGGAAAATCAGAATATCAAAAACGCGCTGAAGCTTGGTTGAATTTTTGGACTGTAGGATATCAAGGTCAAAAGATTAAATATACTCCTGGAGGTTTGGCTTTCTTAGTTAAATGGGGATCTTTACCTCTATCGGCAAATACTAGCTTTTTGGCTTTTATCTATAGTGATTGGTTGCAAAAAACTCAAGGAAAATCTGCTACAAGTCAGAGATATCGAGATTTTGCCATCAGTCAAATTAATTATATTCTGGGAGAAAATCCCGATCGTCGCAGCTATATCATTGGCTACGGCGATAATTATCCTCAAAATCCCCACCACCGCACCGCCCATGGAAGTTGGCTCGATGATGTTCGTCAACCCCAACAAACGCGCAATCTTTTGATGGGTGCATTGGTAGGAGGTCCAGATGCAGAAGAAAAATGGGAAGACGATCGCAATGATTGGGTGAGGAATGAAGTAGCAGTTAGTTACAATGCGGGTTTGGTAGGTGCTTTAGCCAAGATGTACGATCTATTTGGCGGAGATCCTTTGGCAGCCATAACTTTTCCTCAACCTAACCAGCCTGAAATTTATGTTGAGTCTCAAACTTCCAAAAATAGTCAAGGAACAAAGATCGATTTAACAATCGTTAATAAATCTGCTAGTCCTGCTAGGGGCTTGGAAAATCCAATAGTACAAGTCTTTTATGAAAAGCGATCGCAACCAATCGAGAATTTATCTGTTGTTACATTTTCTGATGATTGTGCTAATGCCAGTGCTAAAGCAGTAAAGCTCCAACAAGATAATTTTTATTCTGAAGTCACTTGTGGCAACACAACAATTTATCCTGGAGGTAAAAATAATTATCAAAAGCAAATTTCTCTTACGGTTAGTGGGAGTCAATCTACTAATAATTTATTGAGTAGTGTAGAAAAGTTTTTTGCTAAACCTTTTGCTAAACCTTTAGTAATATCGAAGATCTATTTATTTGATGGGGAAGAATTAATCTGGGAATCAAAATCTTAATTTGATGTTCATTAGGGTTAAGCTAAAATTCTAGATTTAGTTATTAGTTTTTAACAATCTATCGACTTCATGGTTAAAACTTCTCGTGCAATTCTCATTTTAGCTTTGAGAGAATTTGGTTCTGGACGACCATGACCATCTATTCCATAATAGCTATCAAAAACTGATTGATGATTAATTCCTGGTTGAGTAAATTTTTCGATATAGTTTTGGTAAAACTTAAAGTTTCTGGGATATAATTTATCGTTGATATTTGCCAAAATATAGATATTAGGAATGACTTTTAAGTCTTGTTGAAATCGTTTTAAACAAGATAATTGTAATCCAAATTTATCTAGTGCTTCTTGAGGTTCTTGCAAATTAAAACAAGCTCCAATAATATCTTTACGATATTGAATATTAATTTGACTGTTAACAGCTAAAACATTAGTTTTGGCTGTTAGATAGGTACTACTTAATAAAGCTCCAAAAGTTCCTGCTGAAGAACCAAAGAATAATGTATTTTGTAAGCTAATCTTAGCGAGATTAATAATTTTTTCGACAACTCGGGCAATTACTTCGGGAAAGTTAACTTCTGGAGAACCTACATAATAACTTGAAGTTAGTTCTGGTAAGAATTGCCCAGGATCGCTAACACTAATAGTAGACAAGTTATTATCGGAAAAAGCTGAAGTAGAACCTTCAAAAACAATTTTCTCTTGGGATAACTGATAATCTGCTAAATTATAATTTTTATACTTAGGATGTGCACTTTGAAAATGAACGTTCAATTGTGACGATCGCTCTTTTAAATAGCAGAAAATATAAAAATATTTAGAGCCATATAATTCTTGGTTATTAGAGTAATAAACTTGATAAATTAGAGGTTCGCCAATAAAAATATCTTGCGGTTGAATGCCATCTGGATCTGAAGTAATTTGAATAGTTCTAAATAATTTGGGTAGATAACCAAAAATTTTTAAATTCTGCCAGCGATTATTAACTTGAAAACTATAGGCAATTAGTTTAGCTATTTCCTTAAAATTATTTTCTTGTTGAAATTGTTCTAACTTGGTTTCTATCGTTTGATTCAAAATATTTAGCCCTCATCTTTACCTAAAACCTTATGGGTTTAACCAACAAAACCGATTTAATCGGTCTTTTGATCTCCTTGCCCTCTTGGTCTACTCTGCCATAAATAAAGCGATCGCCATAATAAAGACTGACAGAACTTCCTCCATCCAAATTTATGGCTTTTACTGCCCCCATGTCAGCCAAGCGATCGCTTAATTCCTGAAGAGAAGCACCCGAATCAAGGGGTTTATCGGGGATTTGAGCGACCATTGCTAAAATAATATCTCCTGCCGCCGTAATACCTACAGCACTTCTAGCATTGCGACTAGCAGAACCGATCGCATCGCGGATTTTTGTTCCATCCTGATAATCGATAAATGCTTCGGCTACAGAAGTATTTTCTGGCAATAAACTAGGCCCTGCCCCCAAAGAATCAATTAAGGTACAATTAGGAAGTATGGGTGAGGAATGTAACTGTATGTCGTATTGCAGTTTGCCTCCACAATTATAAGAGCGCAATTCGGCTCGATTTAAAATTTTACTTAAATACTGTTGCAAATCAGGATTGTCCATCAATCTAGGGTTAAAACGAGGATCGGCAACAATTCGATCGCCTTTGACGATAAAAGAAGTAGTCTTGTGATTGATAGGATCGAAATAACCGCCATTAATCGCAGCCATTACATCATCTTCCGACTGACTGACAAAATCTGCCATCGGCTGAAGCCCACCCGAAACCACGGGAACAACTGCATAATTGCTTTGATGGGGAATAAAAACAGTGTGAATTTGATAGTGCGATCGATCTATAACTTCGTAGCGAATTGAATTATTTAAGCTTTTTGCTTTTTGAAATAGGCTATCAATGCCCAAAGACAAACTAACCCCCAAAATAATCAATACCAAAAGCAAAACTTTATCGGCTTTTTGACCATTGCGATCGAACATTTTTATGGGCAACTAACAACTAACTCTAACTACTTCGGATAATAAATTAAACCAACACCTGCTTTATTCTTGCGAGTAAAAATCGCTTTATCAGCAATCAATTCCTTAAGATAGATCTGAATCATCGAAATAGGGCGATCGATCGACTTGCAAATCTCTTTAATTGTAATTCCTGTAGCCCTCGATTGAATTAACTTCAAAATTCGTTCGCGAGTATTAATACCAGGAGTAGCACTAATTATTTTAATTTCAATCACGGATATTAAATTCTTTTAGTCTTCTAAAAAGCAAGCGATCGCTAAAAGATTTATCCGCCACGAACATACTCTAACGGACATAACTTATAGCTATCCCCGCAGTTATAGCCTCAATTTTCGATAGTGACGACAGAAAATATACTGAATTAGCGGATGGGGCAAACAATCGCTTTCCCCTACTATTACTTTTGCCTGGGGAATGTAGGTAAGTCGATCGCAGCTAAAGATTTGGGCTGGGCTTTAGCAGAAGACTTAGATACTGCTTCTTTTTTGGCTTTTTTATTTTGAGGAGTAGATTTAACTTGAGATGCACCCCAAGTAGCGATTTCAGCTGCGGTTTTAATAGTTTCGGAAGGGGGGATTTTTTTGGCAGCTAGAGGCAAAGGCTTAGTTTGAGGTAAAGAAATTTTTGGCTCGGCATTGCTGGGATTAGACCAAGGTTCGATCGTTCTTCGATCGCTTTGATGGTGAAGTACTGAAGGTTTGGGTGGAATAGTCGTGGTTTTGGGGGGAATAGTTGTGGTAGTTTTACGGTCTCGTTGTAATTCTGCTTTATATTGAATAGCCAACCTCTGTTGTCTTTCCAGTTTTGTTTTTAATTCTTGAATTTGCTGTTCTTTAATAGTTAGTTCTTCGGTTTGGCGATCTCTATCTGTTTGAGATTGAATTGCTAACTGCTGATGTTTTTCTAGTTCGATTTGTAATTCTTGAAGTTGTTGATCTTTAATAGTTAGTTCGTAATTTTGGCGATCGCTATTTTCTTTTAGCAGAGTACATTGTCTCTCTAGTTTTGCAGTTTGCTGCTGGGAAAATTGATATTGTTCGCCTAGGGTATTGATGCGGATTTCTTTCTGGTTGACGGTTTGCTCCAAGCTGGTCAATTGTCGGTCAAATAATTCTACTTGCTCTTGATATTTTTGGATCTCCGATTCTTGTTGGGCGACTAAAATATCGCTACTACGAGCTTTTTCTAATTGTTTCTTAAATTTGTTGTCTAGATCTGATAATTCTTGTTCGATGCGAAATACTTTTTTGAGTAATTTACGATTGTACTCTCGCAGCTTATGGGCTACTTTTTGCCAATTCATGGAAGTATTTGACGAGCTTTCCGATTCGATTGTTGTAGCATTACTTATGGTTGAATTATCTGTTTGAAAGCCACCATTTAAGGGTGAATTACTATTATTAAAATTAGATATATTTTCCTGGGCTATTGTTTCCTCTCTTTGTCGATCGCGACTGCTATCATTAATAGCATCAAATATAGATTCGGGATTACAAGGATTGGTATTGTCGTAAGCTTCAGTCATAATTGTTTATATCTAAATATCTCTCAACAGTTGGAACAAAAAGAGCTAAAATTTAAGTAATTACTCTTAATAGCTATGTATGTTTTTTAGCTAAGTATTGATTAGTATCAGATGATTTTAGTTCAGTATAAAGATAAATCGAAATATTTGGAGATTTTTCCTAATTAGCTTTAGATTTTGCTAGCTACAGCTTATACTTTGTCCTTAAAAATGCCAAGTTTAGTTAACCTTTAACAATTATTTCTCTTAATAATTCTTGATGGATTTTAGCTCTGTCTGTTAAAGACTGAATTTTAAGACGATTGAGTTGACTTTCTTGGCTCAAAATTTCACCCCATTGATGGGCAATTTGGCTAGAATCGGTTGGCAAAGCTGCTAATTCATAGCCTGGGAGATCGATTTCAGTCATTAATTGAGTTACTTTAGGATCGTAGCTGAGACCAAAACAACTACAACCTTCTGCTGCTGCCATAATTAAGCCGTGCAAGCGCATTCCAATCGCCATTTTTACTTCTTTAAATAAACCTTTAAGTTTTACTGGATCGTCAAGGTTCATCAGAGAAGTATTATTTGCTATGGCTGCGGAAATTTGTCGAGCGATTGCCATATCTTGAGTTGGTTGGAAAGGAATAATGACAATATGACTGCTGGTTTGTTGTTGAAATTCTTGGATAGCTCGAATTAGAATCTGCAAGCGACGCTCAGTTAGAAGAGGATGGGAGCGCAAAATAACTGCAACTTTAGGGCGATCGATTTCGTTTAATTGCGATAATTCCGATCCTGGCTGACTTGTCATCGCCCAAACTGGATCGGGAGCAATAATCGATTCAATTTGCCAAGAGTTTAATAATTCTGCCGAAGCGTTATCTCTAACACTAATAGCATCGCAACCAAGTAATACCTGCTTAGTTAGCCAACGGGTCAAAGATTTGTTTAAAGGTCCAATTCCTTGCGCCCAAGCAATGGTTTTTAATCCTCTCTGTTGAGCCAAAGCCATCATACCAGCATAGTAAATCGGGCTGGCTAGACTGGTAGCATCTTGCATCAAACTACCACCACCCCAGATAAATACTTGACTTTGTTTGAGAGCGTTAAGAATGGCAAAAGTAGACTTGCGATCGCAACTAGCTACCCCATATTTTTTCTTGGTAGCTTGAGGATTTCCCGACAAAACTATGGGAGTCACCCCTTCTGGCAACATTTGTAATAAAGAGACAAGTAAGGCTTCGTCTCCTGCATTACCCATGCCATAATAACCACACAATACTGCTTTTACATTTACCATTTATCATTCGCCATCTAGATTATTTTAATCTCGATCTTATTCATGGATAATTTAATTGTCGATCGCGCCTTGGCTCAATATCAATACTATCAGTAGCTATATGAGTGAGTTTGCCCTAACGCTATGGGCTTGGGAACTGACAGGTTTGGCAACGGTTTTCGCTTTAGTAGGATTTTTCTCTCTGCTACCGCGTATTTTTATTGCGGGCATCATAGTCGATCGCGCCAACCGCAAACACTTAATGATGTTGGGTGATGCGATCGCTGCTGGTTCAACTCTGGCAATCTTAATTCTTCAAAGGCATGGGGATGAGAGGACTTGAACCTCCACTTTAGCATTTTTTTGACGCTATAGCGTAAGCTCAAGCACTTGCTCACTAACGTTTTGAAGCAAAGTGAGCAAAAAGTGAGTAACGATTATAACTACGAAATAGGTTACGAAAGTCTACAAAGTGAATGGAACATACAAAAAAATCGTTGCTCTTTGATAGCAAGTGAAAATTAGTGAATTAGAAACAAAACATGAAGAAGATGATTTTTTTATCATATATTTAGCGACGTTTTTAGAGATCGCGATCGCATTAGCTATTTTTCAGTCTCAATAATGCTTATTCCTCAAGAGTTTTTGATTAATTATGTCCGTCAATATAAGGTTACAGCAGGAGAAATAGAAGCTTTATCAGCAGCTTTGATGGGAAAAACGATTGCGGAAATCGCCGAAGAATTAAATATTCAACCCAATGCAGTGCGAAAGAGATTGGGGGAGATTTACCAAAAATTTGAGATCGAAGGAAAAGGACCAGGAAAACTAGTTAAACTGCAACAATTATTAGTCCGAGCCTATCAAGAACAAACTGCCACCAAAAAAGTAGTTTTAGTTTGGTCGGGAGAAGTAGGAAAGCAACTAGCGCAAGGTTTTCGCGAAACTATTTTTCAACATCCTCGAATTGAAATCATTGTCTGTCGGCAGGATCTAAGCGCGCCAAGATGGCGCAATGAAGTAGAATTTGTTTTAAACAATGTTGTTTTGGGTGTTTGTTGTTTGAGCAATACGACTACAGCCATTCATCTAAATTTTGGTTTTTTGTTGGGTAAGGTCAAGCAAGTCAGGCTATTACAATTTCGACAGTCTTTACCCGAAATATTGACCGATTTTCCAGCGATTAATGCCGAAGATAAAGCAGAATTGCAAGACTTATTACAGGAATTGATGGGAATTTCCGAAGCTAAAACTTGGGTTGATTATCAATTTTCTCAATGGCAAAATAGATTGCGAACCATAGCAGTTTTGCCCACATCTTCCATTGGCGATCGCAACTGGGTCAAAGTCACTAGTAACCTTGAAGGAGCAATTGCCGCTTTAGAACAAAATCAATATATTCGGGAAAATGAGTGTTTTCAACAAATCGTACTTCATTCTTTAGCAGAAATAGATTGTCAATTGGAGACAACTCGCACTTCCCATTTGATTCCTGCAAGTATGTATCCGAATTATTTGATGTCGCTGCAAAAGCGATCGCAAATTCAAATCAAAGCTTTGACTTTGGTAGATCGAGACGAAGATTTTTGGCAACAGGAAATGGGCAGAGAAATTCGTTCTTCCACTCAAGCAGAAAGCGTGCGAGTTTTTGTGTTTGCGACTCCTCGGGTGTTTGAGGGTAACTTTGAAATTTTATTAGAACACGCAGAGAAATATCGAGTCCGAGCCGTGAGCTATCAAAAGCTATCTCAAGATTTTCCCGAATATTGTCGGAGTTTTGGCATTATTATCGCTAATTCGGGCAGTAAGCTTTTAGCTGAATATATTGATCGCCATACTATTAAATACAATCGTTTCTCGGCGGATCTAGCTGAAATTAACCAGCACGAGCAGATTCTTGCTGCCATTATTAATAGCGCGATTGAAATCAGTCAACCCTCTCATTTACCCGAACCAGAAGAGATTTTGTCACAAATGCGGGAAATTCGTGATTTGGTTTTCGAGCGATCGCGTTTTGCCGTTAAATCCGTTGGTATTTCTCAATATCTCAATATTGAAAATTATGACCGTTGCCAGCATCGACGGGAATTTTTTCAGCCCTTAGTAGAGGAAATGTTGGCTATGTTGCATCAGCATCAAGGCAAACGGAATAAAATGCCTCGTATCTTAGAAGTTGGCGCGAAAACAGGTCATTTTACTCGCTATTTGGCTGCAATTGAAGCGGATATCTGGGCTTTAGAATTAGATTGGGTCTGTTATAAAAAACTCGAACACAATCTCCAACAGCAGCAATTAGATAT
This sequence comes from Waterburya sp., assembly GCF_058530065.1. Classification (NCBI taxonomy): domain Bacteria; kingdom Bacillati; phylum Cyanobacteriota; class Cyanophyceae; order Pleurocapsales; family Pleurocapsaceae; genus Waterburya; species Waterburya sp. The sequence goes on from NZ_JBZNBU010000356.1 coordinate 37,105, forward strand.
TACTCTCGAACACAAAGATAGTTGTGCTTACGATCCTCCCTATCAGTTTAACTATATCTTTTCTTGTTTGGGCGATCGCCATATAGATTTAGCGGATAAGGAAAAGTATCTTAAAAACATCAAACGCAATCTCAAGAGAGGAGGGTTATTGATTGTTGGGGATGAATTTTTGCCGCCCTACGAAGATCGAGACAGTTATACCCGTCAAACAGCAGTAGAAATTTATCATAACTATCGTTGGGAATTGGCAAAACAACAAGGAAATTCAGAATTAATCGCTTTAGCTACAGAAACTGCTAACTGCGCCAAAATCAATCGGGGAGACTACAAACTAAGTTGCGACCATTACGAAGGTCTACTTCGCAAAACAGGATTTACTTTTACCAAGCAACAAGTTGATTCTAGTATTTACGAACAGCAAGGAGGAATATTTATTTACAAGGCATGGTTAAGTATTTAACATTGAGTGGCTTATGGGGAAAACCGTATTTTACTTTCAATTTTCCCTTGTTTTACAATACATATAATGAAATAAGTAATTAAAACTAATATTTTTTCGATAATCTAAAATTTTTTAAAAAGAAACAAGTTAGGTAAATGTTATGGGATTTTTTGATTCTCAAGTAGTTCAAGAGGAAGCCAAAAAACTATTTGAAGACTATCAGTCTTTGATGAAACTAGGCGGTGAGTATGGCAAATTCGACCGAGAAGGCAAAAAAATGTTCATCGAACAAATGGAACAATTAATGGAACGTTATCGTATTTTTATGAAGCGTTTTGAGCTTTCTGAAGATTTTATGGCACAAATGACTGTCGAACAACTTAAGACTCAACTCAGTCAGTTTGGGATGACTCCCCAAGATATGTTCGATCGCATGGAAGTTACTCTTAAGAGAATGAAATCTGAAATCCAACCCTAAGAAATCTTTTGTAAACAAAAGCTAAAAGCGAGAGATGAGAAAGAAATATTATCCTCCTTTACAAGATTGTTGTTTAACATTTCTTTTGCCAACAGTCTCTTAGAGATTGTGTGGAATTAAATTTATGGCGATCGCATATCTATTTTAAACCAGCAGACATTACCGTCTTCTCCCACCAAATTTTGTCCCCGTAGGATAAGATCTGCTTGGGAAGCATCAGCGATCGCGCCATCGCTACTTAAAACATTAATTTTAAGCTGGGGATATTGTTGGGCTAAATCTAAGCCGACTATCTTTTGATATTTTTGGCTGATGTCTGACTCTTGGCATTTAATAATATTTAAACTATTCGAGCGAGCGATATTTTCGGTAGAGATTATTTGATATTTACCCATTGGTTTGGCATTCAAATCCATCTTGCTAAGATGCAAGATAATATGCACTACGATTAATACTAAACAAACTATTTTAAAGGTACGAGACTTAAATTTATAATAGCGATCGCGATACCACAGGATTACAGGTAAAAATCCTGAGATTGCTAAGGGATAGATAATAGAAATAGCAAATTTTCCCAAGCGATAGGTATAGTCTAAAGGAATGTAAGCCAATAAATAAGTTACGTAAGCCACGATAACTAACCCAGCAGCTATGAGATCTTTGCCATAGAAAGTCTGGTGTTTATTTTCTTTTTTTAAGAGAGATAATTGAGCAATAATAAACTTTAAGATCGAACCAGAAAAGACTATCCCCACAATAATATTAAACCAGACTCCAAAATCCCTAACTACAGGCATCGGATTGAGTCTTTCTTGTAATAAACTCCAAGGATTTAAAGGAACAAAGTTTTTACCATGTCCTTGAGCGAGATTCAGATTGCTAGTCACTTCCTTTAAACTTATTTGATGGGGAAATATCATCAAGCAAATCAAAATTATAATTCCCGCAACTAAAATTAATTGGGCTAGATTTTTTAAACTATTTTTCGTTAATAAATATTTTTCTGATTGATAAAGAACTATAGTTGCTATCAAAAATAATAAAGCAATGGGTAATAAAACTAGGTAAAAAGAAAAAACACAAATTACCAGACTAAACAAAAAAATAAATTCAATTAAAGGCGGATATTTATTGCGGTTAAGACTAATATTACGTATCCCAGTCAAACCCAAAACAAAAATAGTAATAAATATGATATTAGAAGCATAAGAAGAAATAACTAACCAAAAAATGCTGGGAGAAGTCAGACCCCAAATGAGGGCTAAGATAGTTCCTGGTGTAGATAAACTTTTGCCGTTATAACTAAAATTATGCCAAGTTCCAAATAAACTTAAAAAAAGACTGCAACTCAATAATCCTTGAAATAGAGCGATCGCCCAGGTGGCACGAGGAGAAAAATCAACTAGAATTGAGCCGATAAAAGAACTTAGTTTCTTGGGACTAACTTGCAGATAATCGCAAGCATAATTATTATCAAAACTAATATTGTCCGCAGTGTAAGCTGCAAATCTCCTAGTGTAAAGCCACATATCAGCATTACCATTAAGGATTAACCGATCTGCATCGAAATTAGCAGCAGCATCTAAAGTAGAAAAACTCCAAACACTAAATATTAAACACCAAATAATTCCCAGCCCAAAAACTATTTTATTATCCCGAAAAAAATTATGTCTAAATAAAAAATATCGTCTATTACCAGCCAAATAATTAACCAGAAATAAACCAAAAACTATCGCTTCAGTAATAACAAATACGGGAAAACTATGATAGCAATTTCCCCCAGCAGTACTCACTAATGAGGCGATCGCCAGAGGTACTAAGCCAAGAATAACTACTTCTTTTTCTGTTGCAATAGATAACCATTTATTCCCTGTAAAATTATAGCTGGGCTTTTGACTAGCTAACAGAGATAAAACCAAGTCTACAGTACCGATAATAATTCTGCCATTGCAATGAACGATTGCCCAAGCAATAAAAGTAACTCCCAAACAACCCAGAAAGATAATTAGAATATGTTCCATCGAAAAATAACTTCCAAAACATAAAGGAGCAAGTTATTATTCATAACTCACTCCCTCAATAAAATCAATTATTAACTATTGATTATTCATTAACAATTAACTTTTTACTGTCTTTTTCTCTTCTTCTTGAGCTAAGAATTTCTCCAATTCAGTCAAAGCATCCGCGTCAACTTTAGTTTGCATGGGGCAGAATTTGGGACCACACATCGAACAGAATTCAGCTGTTTTATAAATATCTGCGGGCAGAGTTTCGTCGTGATATTCTCTAGCTCGATCTGGATCGAGGGATAACTCAAATTGTTTTTCCCAATCAAAGTTATAGCGTGCTTTAGATAGCTCATCATCTCGATCTCTTGCACCCTGACGGTGACGGGCAATATCCGCAGCGTGAGCGGCTATTTTATAAGCAATTAAACCGTTGCGGACATCTTCAGCGTTGGGCAAGCCCAAGTGTTCTTTAGGAGTCACATAGCAAAGCATAGCAGTACCATACCAGCCAGCCATTGCTGCACCGATCGCACTAGTAATATGATCGTAACCAGGAGCGATATCAGTTACCAAAGGCCCTAAAACATAGAAAGGTGCTTCGCTACATTCTTCCATTTGTTTTTTGACATTAAACTCAATTTGATCCATTGGTACGTGACCAGGACCTTCTACCATTACCTGTACGTCATGTTCCCAAGCGCGACGAGTTAGCTGTCCGAGAGTTTTAAGTTCGGCTAATTGAGCTTCGTCGCTCGCATCGTGGGCGCAGCCAGGACGCAGGGAGTCTCCCAAACTAAAAGAGACATCATATTTTTTGAAGATTTCAATAATGTCATCAAAATGAGTATAGAGGGGGTTTTGCTTGTGATGGTGCAGCATCCAACGAGCGATAATACCACCACCGCGAGAAACAATACCAGTCAAGCGACTTTTAACCAAAGGCAAGTGTTCGATTAAAATACCTGCGTGGATGGTCATATAATCTACACCCTGTTGGGCGTGTTTTTCGATGATGTGTAGAAAATCATCGGCACAAAGCTTATCCATGTCGCCGTGGACGCTTTCTAGTGCTTGATAAATTGGAACTGTACCAATAGGAATGGGGGAAGCATTAATCACTGCCGTACGTATCTCATCGAGATTTCCTCCTCCAGTGGACAAGTCCATCAGAGTGTCGGCACCATATTTAACGGCTAAATTCAGCTTGGCTACCTCTTCCTGAATATCAGAAGAATTAGGAGAAGCCCCAATATTAGCGTTTACTTTACACTTAGATGCAATACCAATACACATGGGTTCTAGATTGGTATGATTGATGTTGGCAGGAATAATCATTCTGCCTCTGGCTACTTCGTCGCGAATTAACTCGACGGACAAATTCTCTCTAGTAGCCACATAGTGCATCTCTTCAGTGATAACACCTTGACGCGCATAGTGCATCTGAGATACATTGCCCTGTCCTTTTCGCTTGGCAACCCATTCGGTTCTCATATTTTTTTTCCTCAATAAACAGCTTCCCTCCGCTGGTGCTAACCAGTCTCAGGTTCTTAGGGTATATCTCAGCCTCCAAACTTTCAAAAGCACCCCTAGCTATGATCGGAATTCTACCATTATTTAAACTACGAAAAAACTATGTTTGAGGAAATCATTATTTCTTTAATTAAAGTATTGTTTCTTAATTTCTCTAGTGGGCAAGATATCAAGATATGTTTTACAGCCCATCGCGCATCAGGTTGGAATATAAAATATCTGAGTCTTCATACCACCAAATTTCGCTATCGAGACAGGCTTCCACTTTTGTTGGCTGACCATAACGAGTTGCGATCGCATTAGGATCTAAAGATTGCATCAAGATAAACTTAAATGGTGGTTTACTTCCTGGCTGCTGCCAACTCTCAGTATACCAATAGCGATTGCTATTCCACGTTTCGGGTTCGCCATTGGGTTTGATAGTTACTGCTTGAATTCTGCGTTGAGAGAAAGCAATGAGAGGTTTAGACTGCCAATATCCCGACAAGCCTGCTTGAGATTGTTGTAAGTCGAAACAACTAGCATAGTTTGGGGGAGGAAAGATTTGAGATAGAGTGGGTAGTTTTTGATTAGCTAAAAATGTACCCGTAACAATGGTAATAATGGTAATAATTGCCAGGATAATTTTAGATATATATTTGATTTTTTCTATTTTTAAACTAATTAAACTTAGAGCAATTAGACTAGGAGAATAATAAACAAATATAAAATATCTAGCATGATTAACATCTGAATATTTTCCTAAAATAATTACTGCTAGTATATTGGCGATCGCTGCTAATAATATATATAAACCAAGAATAAATTGAATTAAATCCCCGTCTTTATTGTTTGAATTTTGACGATCGCCTAAAAGTCGATTGTGTAATTTCCAAGTATGGACGATGAGATAGATTGTCGGAAAAACAATAGCAAAAATTAGAAAAAATTGTTCCCTCGAACCTGCTTGCCCAAGATCTACTACGATAATTTTGATTGAATCTATAATTTTATCTAGTTTAATTTCTACAGTTGTACTGGCAGCCAAAGAATCAAAATATTTATTATAAATATAAGCTACTAAAGAAATCGAAAATATCGAATAGCAAAATTGTTTTATCTGGCGATCGATAGTTAATAATTTAGCTTTACCAGATATTATGAGGGTAGCAATGAGAGGAATAGTAAAATAAATAGCAAAAAGTAGATCGGATACAGTAGTCAAAAAAGTAATAATAACGATCGATAACCAGATACTTTTTTTATTTGTCCGAAAATAGTGAAGACTAGCTGCCAAACAAATTAAGGTGCAAATATAAGTACCAAAATGAATATAGCTAGACAAATAATATATGTATGGTTTAATAAATCCTTTAACCCGATCAAAAACAGTTATATAAGCCTGAGTAAAAAATAATGTCGTTATCAATAAAATAGTTAAGTAAACTTCAGCTTTTTTACCTGCTAATTCTCGATACAGCCAAGACAAAGCTATGACAACTAAGCAAGATTGAAGTAAACTATACAAAACTATAGCTTGCCAAATGTTTCCAACCATCCAATTAATTCCTAGAAATAATAATGTATCGGGAAAATAATAGGGTGCATCTGGTAACTTCCAACCCCAAAAATTATTAATAGATACTTGTAAATCTAAAAACATAGTTGGTAGTTGAATAATATCAGCATCGGTTAAAATATCACTCGTACCAGGAAATAAATAAAAACGATAAATACAGGCGATTGAAACTAACAGCATGAAGCATAGCAGTAGTCCATAGTGAAATATTTTAATCGAGCAGCGATCTTGTAATGTTCTCATTAAAAAAATTAAATACAATGGAATCAGAAGCTAATAATCCCAATAATATAATCTCTAAAGCTATTAATAGCGAAATAAGTTCTACAGACCAACAAAGCATTACAGTTACTGGAAATATTAATTCACTTTCAGATGTAGATCTATATGAGTTTCAGCTAGAGGGCGGGCAAGGAATTACTCTCAACATCGATACAGTTGGCGAAGAGAACAATCGGGCAAATTTTGATTCCTATTTACGAGTTTTTGATGCTGAAGGCAATCAGCTAGCTTTTAATGATGATTTTTCCACCGAAACAGAAGAATTTAGTACCGATTCTTTCTTAGGATTTATTGCTAATGATACGGGAGAATATTACGTCGGAGTTAGTAGTGTGGCGAATACTCTTTATAACCCGATAACTGGCGATCGCCCAGACTTGTTGCGGGATAATTTTGTTGGGGGAGAATATAATCTTAGTTTCAACTTGGTAGAAGTAATTCCTGATCGCGATCCTGACAGTACTATTATTGAAGCTAATGCGATCGATACAGAAACTAATAAAAGTCATTTAATTGATGGGGCGATCGAACTAGAATCTGATGCGGATATTTTTAACATTGATCTTGCAGAGGGAGAGGGTGTCAAGTTAAAAGTAAATGCTCGATCCATTGATTCTCAATTAGATTCTTATTTACGGATTTTTGACTCGGAGGGAAACGAATTAGCTTTTGACGACAATAGTTCAAACAATCCTCCTAAAGATGCTGACGATCTGACTACCGACTCCACCATCGATTTTGTCCCCGAAACTCCTGGTGCATATTATGTAGGAATTAGTAGTGCGGGGAATGTTGACTACGATCCTATTAATGGCAATACCAACCTCAATTTTTCTCCTCGTACTGGCATTAGTACGGGGAATTATCAGCTTCAAATAGATGTTTTAGAGGTTCTTCCCGATGCAGACGAAGACAATACTATTGCTGAAGCAATCGAGACTGGGGTTAGTTCTGGGGGAGAAAGAAAAACTACCATCAGTGGCACGATCAATCCCGAACTAGATGCAGACCTTTATCGAGTGCAATTAGATGGGGGAGATGGATTTTATCTGAATTTAGATGCAGCAGCTATCGACTCGGACTTAGATTCTTTTTTGCGAATTTTCGACTCTGAAGGAAATGAATTAATTTTCGACGATAACGACGATGCCAACTTTACGGGAGATCCTACCATTGATTCGGCGATCGCTTTTGCCCCCGATAGTTCTGGAGAGTATTTTATTGGGGTAAGTAGTGCTAGCAATTTTGATTACGATCCTGTTAGGGGACGAACTAATTTTTCTAGTAATGTGACTAGTCCTTTTAGCACTGTTGGCGATTACGATCTGACGATTGATATTCTAAATGTCGTCGTTGACGAAGATGAAGACAATACTATCGTTAAAGCAATAGATAGCGGCGTTAGTTCTTCGGGTAAAACCAGCAATGCGATCGCCGCAGAAATCGATGCCCCTGAGGATGTAGATATTTATGGATTTCAGTTAAACGAAGGAGAAGGAATTACCCTCAATATCAATGCTTCCAGTCAAGAATCGGCTCTAGATTCTTACTTACGTCTATTTGATTCCGAAGGCAATGAATTAGCCTTTGACGACAATGACGATAACAATCTCGATGGGGAAGATACTACCACCGACTCTTTACTCAATTTTGTGGCGGAGACTTCAGGAGAATATTTTATTGGGGTAAGCAGCGAGGGAAATATTGCCTATGATGCGGTGAATGGTAGTGATAACTTTTCCCCAGATCGAGGTTTTAGTACGGGGAGTTACGAACTGGCGATCGATATCTCTGCGGTATTAACTGACGAAGATACCGACAATACGATCTCCGAAGCAGTCGATACGAGAATTAGTCCTGATGGCGATGGCACAACTACTATTAGCGATCGCATTGCATCTGCTAGGGATGTCGATCTTTATCAATTCCAATTAAATGCAGGAGACACCGTTACTTTAGATATCGATGCAGCAATTCAAGATTCGGGATTAGATAGTGTTTTGCGCCTCTTCGATAGTTCGGGTAACGAAATTGTTAACAACGATGATGGCATTGCTACCGATGAAACTTCTAGTCTCGATTCTTTTATTGAATTTACCGCCGAAACCGATGGTGAATATTATTTAGGAGTTAGCAGCTTTGCTAATTTTGAATACGATCCTATCAATGGTAGTACTAACTTTAGTAATGATATCGGCACTAGTGTGGGAGAATACGATTTAACTATTAGCCTTCTGCCAAATAATTAAACATTGAACGAAAATATCTATTATCGAGAAGGAAAAGTTCGGTTTCAAGTAGGAAATGCTTTTTATAATCCTGAAAGTAAGTTAGTTCGGGATTTGGGGGTTTTAGCTGCAACAGTCCAAAAAAGGGATTTTGGCAGCCTCAGAGTTTTAGATGTCATGGGTGGTTGCGGAGTACGTAGTTTGCGCTATCTATCAGAAGCTAAAGCCGATTTTGTTTGGATTAATGAAGGGAATCCCGATAATAATCAAATTATACAGCAAAACTTAAAAGCATATCTTGAAAGCGATCGCCTTTATCTTACCCATCAAGATGCCCATCGAGTATTCTTTGGCTGTTACGATCGCCGTGATTATTACGATCTATTGGATGTTGATTGTTTTGGGAGTGGTATGCCCTATCTCAGTACTATGCTTTGGGCAACTAAAATCGGTGGTTTGATGTATCTTACCAGCACTGACGGACGAACCTTAACGGGACATCCCCCCGAAAAGAGCGTGCAAACCTACGGTGCAATTTCTCGTTCTCACCCCGCCAAACAGGAACAAGCATTAAGATTATTGATTGGTGCTACCCAACAACAAGCTGCGACGATGGGAATGGGAATCGAACCAATATTTTCGTTATTTACGGGTAAAACTTATCGTTTAATGATGCGCTTGACGGCAAAACCTCAGATTACGGCAGATAACTATGGCTTTCTAGCTTATTGTCATAATTGCGGTAATTATCAGACTATTACTTGGCGTAAATTAAATCAAATAAATTGTGCTTGTAAAAATCCCAGGGTTACGGTAAGTGGTGCGATGTGGCTGGGGAAACTGCATTCTGCTAGAGCGATCGCATCTTATTTAGATTTAGCTAGTGAATGGGGATGGCAAGATATTGCAGACTTACTGTATCTTATGGCAGGAGAAATAAATTTACCACCCTACTATTATACTTTGGGAGCAATAGGTAAATTCGGCAAAATCAACTTACCCAAGCGATCGCAATTAATTCACGCATTACAAAAACATGGTTATCAAAGCGCAGCTACTCATATTGACCTCCAAGGAATCAAAACTAATGCCAAAATGGAAACAATTATTGGGCTTTTTGCCTAGGGTGTGTCATTAATGATCCTCAAGGATAAACATATAGTTTTAATTGGGTAAACCACCAATCTAACTTTGTACAACTATAATTGCTATGGATCACACCTATTTAGAAGGACAGAATGTTATCAATAGATTGTGTATTCCAATAAACATGATATCTACTTTTGTAGACTTTATATTTTAGACTTAATTGAGATGAATGATACAACTTTAGTTACTCAAAAATCGACTATAGGAATTGATAATATTTTAATTGTCGATGATACTCCTGATAATTTAAGGTTGTTGTCAAAAACATTAATTGCTGAAGGATATAAAGTTCGTTGTGCTGTCAATGGAGCAATGGCATTGTTAACAATTCAAGCAAAACTTCCCGACCTTATTTTGTTAGATATAACTATGCCAGATATGGATGGTTTTGAAGTATGTAGACAGCTAAAATCATCAGAACACACCAAAGATATACCAATAATTTTTGTGAGTGCTTTAGATGAAATATTTGATAAAGTAAAAGCTTTTGAATTAGGAGCAGTAGACTATATTAGTAAACCTTTTCAAATTCCTGAAGTACTTTCTAGAGTTGAAAATCAATTACATCTACAAAATTTAAAAAAACAATTAATTCAAAAAAATCAACTTCTACAAATAGAAATTAAGAATCGAATTGCAGCAGAACAAGAAATACGCCAACTCAATAGCGAACTAGAACAAAGAGTTATCGAACGGACATCTCAACTGAGTAAAGAAATTGAACAAAGACAACAAGTTCAACAAGAATTAGAATATTTAGCTTGGAATAACTCTTTAACAGGACTGCCGAATAGATTGTGGTTAATTGAAAAAATCAAAAGTATTTTCAATTTAGAAAATCAAGACAAAAAAGAAAAAATAGCTCTCATTATTTTAGATTGCAATCGATTTAAAATAATTAATGATTCTCTCGGTCGTCAAGCAGGAAACAGCTTGTTGAAAATGGTTAGTCAGAGATTGAAAATTAATATTTCTCACAAAAATAATAGTATTTGCATTACCCATTTTGGAGAAGATAAATTTGCTTTCATTATCGAAAATATAGACAGAAAACTAGATATTATTGAAATTGCCCAGCAAATAAACCAAATTCTTACTCCTGCATTTTTGATCGAACGAAGAGAAATTTTTATTACTTTTAATATGGGAATTGTTTTAGGTAATTCTAGCTATCAAAAACCAGAAGAAATGTTTAGGGATGCAGATTTGGCAATGCAGAAAGCTAAGACCTCTAGCAGTCAATATTACAAAATTTTTAATCATACAATTAAAAGTAATGCTTTAGAAATTTTAGAACTGGAAACAGATTTAAGAATTGCTTTAAAGCGTCAAGAATTTTATCTCAATTATCAGCCTATAATTTCTTTGAATACAGGAACAATCGTTGGGTTTGAAACTTTAGTTCGTTGGATTCATCCCCAAAAAGGTTTTATTTCTCCAGGTAAGTTCATTCCTATTGCCGAGCAAACCAATTTAATTTTGCCTTTAGGAATGTGGATTCTCAAAGAAGCTTGCCAACAAATCCGTATTTGGCAAAATCGTTTAAATCGCCAGCATAATGATTTTACGGTTAGTGTCAATATTTCGGGCAAACAATTCGAGCAAGAAGACTTTATCGAACAACTCGATCGCATTATTAGCGAAACGGGAATTGATACCAGACATCTTAAGTTGGAAATTACTGAAACCCTATTGATCGAGAATACAGAAATTGCCGACCTCGTTTTCAGTCAACTAAGAGCGCGCCAGATCCCCATGGCGATCGATGATTTTGGCACTGGTTATTCTTCTTTGAGCTATTTAGATCGTTTTCCTGTAGATACCCTTAAAATAGACCGTTCTTTCGTCAGCAGACTCGATCAAAAACAACAAGCTTCTACGATTGTCCGAGCTACTTTAGACTTAGCCCATAATCTAGGTTTTAATGTAGTCGCCGAAGGAGTAGAAACTTTAGAACAGGCAGAACAACTCCAAGAATGGGGTTGTGAATTTGCTCAAGGGTATTATTATGCCAAGCCTTTAGATAAAGACTCTGCCTGGGAATTCTTAGACAAAAATTTAGCCCGAGTTAATTCCGCAAAAACTCAATTGGTACTCTAAGTTAGCCCAACTATGACAAGTTAGGAAAAAAGACTAAAGACTATTCTCTTCGAGCAATTCTTTTATCCCGAACTTAGGTTAAAGATATTATTCCCTTAGAAGGCGAGCGCCCGATCGGCAAAATAGTACTTAAAGTAACTAAATGCAATACATGGATGATCCATTTAAACAAGGCAGCCGTAACTAAAAGCAGAATTTTTGGGTAATATTTGGCTATCTTTACCAAAAATCAATATTATTTAGATCGGATTGTATTTTGCAATCAAAACATAACTACATTACGAATTATGTAGTTGAATAACATCATACAAAAGCCTAGTTTAAATTTATATTCCTAATTCCATTAGATACTGTGTCTCTATCTCCCAAAAAAGTACCTTTAGGTGCAGTTTTACAGCAAGCTGGTCTTGTGTCTGCTGATGATATTAAACAAGCCCTTCAAGAACAAGTAGAAGATCCTCAAAATAGACGAATTGGGGAAATTTTAGCTGCCAGAGGTCATATTAACCCTAAAACCGCCGATTTTTTTGCCGAAAACTGGTCTGGTTCCCTGACCAAACCACCATCTCAACCCATAGGGGAATACTTTAAACAAGCTGCATTATTAAACGATCGCCAGATAGAATTAATTTTAAAACAACAAAAACAAAGTAAATTAAAATTTGGGGAATTAGCGATCGCCAAAGGCTGGCTCAATCCTACTACTGTAGATTTTTTTATTAAGCACCTCACTTCTTCATCTCAGACACAACCAATTTCGACCAAACCAGAATTTAGCTGTCGGGAAAAAGAAAGCTTTTATAAAATCAAATTAAAATTACTCAAATTAGAAAATCGGCAAATTTACTCCGAACAAATTTTAGAACGAGTATTATCTTGGACGGGAGGACAATCGACTCTTACACAACAAGTCTACGAAGTAATTGAAGGCAATTTAGAGAGCGCGAGGTCTGAAGAAGAAGCAGAACGAGTAGATCGCCTAATTCAAAGTAAAGTTATCCAAAATTGGCGCACAGGAGCAGCAAAAGAGCATTTACAAACTATCGAACAACGTTTGCTCGAAAATCACCGCCAAAATGCTAGCAAGCTATTACAGATGTATAGACAAATATTAGCTGCCCCTGCTATGTTCCAAGATAGTCCCTTGCAGCAAGAGTTATTGAAAATAGGTCTGGTAGTCAAACAACAAGAGCAATTAATTGTAGCCAATCGTATATATCAACAAGTTTTCGATTCTAATTGGATACAAACTAAGTTAGCCGAACTTAAAAACTCGCCTAATTCTGTCGTTGCCCTCATACCTAGTACTCCCACCAAAATAATAGCTAGCCGAGTCAAAGAAGAGAAAAAAACTTCAACTCTCAAAAACTCTTTTCTGTTCTTGACTTTAGTAACTTTGATGTTAGTTATTTTTCACAATATCAACAGACGACTCAAAGTTAGAACTGCTTTTCAAAAAGGAAATGAATTGCTTCAGCAAAAATCTTTTCAAGAAGCGATCGCTCAATATAATCAGCTGTTAAATATTGACAGTAATTACTTTCAAGCTTGGACTAATCGCGGTTATGCCCTAGCTGGCTTGCAGCAATACGATGCTATGAGAGAATCTTGTTCTACAGCTACCATCATCGATCCGACTGCCGTATATGCCTGGAATTGTCAGGGAGAAGCGTTACACAATCTCCAACGGGAAGAGGAAGCTATTGCTGCATTTGATCGCGCGATCGCGCTAAATCAAAGAGATCCGATTTTTCTGATTAACAAAAGTGAATCTCTCAAAGCCATTGGCAAAGAAGCAGAATCTTTAGCTACTATTTCTGAAGCGATCGCAGTTTTAGAAAAAATTGAAGCTATTAAAGGTAGAGAAGAAGTTAAAGGAGAATTTGCTGTAGCTTTAACTTTTCTGGGTAATGGCTATCGTAAAAAATCAGAATATGAAATGGCACTTGCTAGCTATCAACGAGCTTTGTTGTATGTACCTCAATATTTTCCCGCTCAAATAGGCAAGGCAATTGTTTACAGCAGAAGTAAACGCTATGCAAAAGCACAACAAGAATTGGAAAATATTTTAGCCAACCCAGAGCTATCTAAAGGAAGACAAGCACAAGCTTGGTTTTATTTAGGTCAAGCTTTATGTCGATCTAGATCGATATCTGCGGGGATTGAAGCTTTTGAACGGGCTTTAAGTCTCAAACCCGATTATCAAGCTGCTCGACAAGCCAAACAAAATTGTAGTTAACTCTATTTAAAATAGATTAGCGGCTAATATAACTCCCGTTTAAAACGGCCACCAACGGGGACGAAGATCGGTATAAATACGGCTAACCGTTCTAGATGCTGGTAACTGGGAATCTTTAAAATTCCCTCCCAACATATCGTATAGTAATTGGCTGGGGTTGACTGCTCGATCTAAAGAAAAAAGAACTTCGCTAGTATATCCATCGCAACGAACTCCTCGTCTTTGTATGGCACAGATTACTGGTTTACCATCAATGGTATCGCTAGCTAAATAATTCATCACACCGAGATCGTAGTAATTTTGCAAAGAAGTAGCAGTTTTTTGACAGTTATTCGATGCTTCTTCGGGGGCGAAGTATTCTGGCAAAAAGGACAAAATATCAGTTTGGCGCGAACTGCTATGTCCGTAGCCGTCCAAATGTTGTGGGGGAGAGAGGGTAGCTGTGACAGTAGGGATAGAATTATGGTCTTCACAAGCCACCTGAATGGGACTGGCAGCATTAAGACCATCGCCATAAACTCCAACAACCCCCAGGACTATCGGGATAGAAATTGCAGTCGCCAATTTATTTAGTTTGCTCATCATATTTTCGTTGATTTCTTCACTGGAAAACTCGATCAAATAAAAGATTGCCTTAATAGTAAGGTTCGTTTAATCTTTTTGGTAGGTAATTGTAACAAAAAAAACGTCTTCAGAATCACATACTTATAAAAATTAAAAATTAAATTGAAAATAAATAAAATTTTCTGACAAAATATCTGTATCCTTGAAAACGAGAGCATAGAACAAAGGGTGGTGAAATTTAAGCAATCATTTCGTTTATTGCAAAAAATTGAAGATGCCAGATAAATTTTCTCAAAAACCAACAAAGCTGCCAACAGGGAAGCAATCATTACTTTTGCACGGCAGTTTGACCTTATTATTTCTTTTAAGTCACAACCGCACCGCAGAAGCACAAATTTCCGCCGACGATACTGTTTCTACTCAAGTTAACAATTCAAGTAACACCGCCGAAATTACTGGGGGAACTACACGGGGAGGAAATTTATTTCACAGTTTCAGTGAGTTTTCTGTCAATACAGGGGATACAGCCTATTTTAATAACTCTAATCAAATCGACAATATTATCGGTCGGGTTACGGGAAATTCTGCTTCCAGCATTGATGGATTTCTCAGGGCTAACGGGGATGCTAATTTAATTCTGATTAATCCCAATGGCATTAACTTTGGCGAAAATGCTCGCTTGCAGTTGGGCGGTTCTTTTTTAGGAAGTACCGCAGAAAGCCTAATCTTTGAAGACGGTACGACATTTAGTACTGACGATCTTAACCCATCCCCTAGCCTAACCGTTAGCGTTCCTGTAGGCTTACAGTTAGGACAAAACCCCGCAGGGATTAATGTTGATGGAGTCGGACATAATATAACTGTAGATATTCCCGTCTTTTCTCCCTTCAATCGCAGGGCAGTAACGGGATTAAAACTACAATCGGGAAGTACTTTGGCATTGTTAGGGGGTGAGCTTTCCTTTAATGGAGGAGTCCTATCTTCTGAAACAGGCAGAGTCGAGTTGGGGAGTGTTGCCGAAGGGGTAGTCGGAATTAATTTCGACGCTCGCGGTTTTTCTCTAGACTATAGCGAAATAACAGCTTTTCAAGATATCACTTTCAACGAGCAATCCCTTGTAGATACTAGTGGCAATAATAGCGGTGCAATTGAAATTTGGGGTAATAACATTACCCTCTCCGATGGTTCTAGCGTCCTAGTTCAAAATCAGGGTGTGGCTAATTCAGGAAATTTAACCGTAAATGCCACACAGTCCTTATCATTAAGCGGAATCAGCGAAAACGGACAAGTTCCAAGCGGGATCTATACTGAAGCTTTAGGCGATGGGCAGGGGGGAAATATTTTGGTGACCACTCCTACCTTAGAGATCTTGAGTGGAGCAAGCATTTTAACTGATAGTTTCAGTATAGCCAAATCGGGCGATATTCAGCTAAATGTTGCTGATTCTTTGCAAATAGATGGTTTTTCTGCCATTAGTCCCAACCAGTTCAGCGTTGTTTCTGCTCTAGCATATAATGCAGGAGATGCAGGGGCAGTCGAAGTAAATACCAATAGCCTGACTATTTTAAATGGTGGTAACATAGCTTCAGTAACGGGAAGTCCCAACGCAACTGGTTCTGGAGGAGATGTTACGGTTAATGGATCGGAATCAGTTTTGTTATCGGGATTTAATCCCATTGCTTTTGCTCCCAGTCAGATAACCGCTGGTAGTGGTAGTGCGGGCAACGCGGGAAATGTAGAGGTTAATACCAAAAATTTGACTTTGATTGATGGGGGACGAGTTGATGCTTCAGCTACTGCAACGGGAAATGCAGGAAATGTGAAGATTAATGCCTCAGAATCGATTGTGGTAACGGGTACAGTTCCAGACTCTCTCAATCCCAGTTTGATTATTGCTTCGGCAAATATTCTCGACCCCGAACTACGGGATTTATTTAGACTACCAGATACCCCTAGTGGCAATTCTGGCAACATTACCCTCGCCACTCCCCAACTAGAAATTACGAACGGGGGACAAGTAACCGTCAGGAATGATGGTACTGGTGATGCAGGGGATTTGCAGATTCAAGCTGACAATATTGCCTTAAGTAATGGCGGGGGAATTACCGCAGCAGTAGAAGAAGGTTTGGGAGGCAGAATCAATCTAGCGGTAACCGATGGAATCACCTTAACTAATGGCAGTCAGATTTCTAGCGATAATAATGGTATGGGAGATGGGGGGGAAATTGAGATTGCTGCTAATTCTTTAGCAATTAGCGATCGCTCTTTTATTACTACTACTACCTTTGGTTCGGGCAAAGGAGGCGATATTACTCTCAATATTTTGGATTCGGTTAGCATTCAAGGAGTCGGGTTTGCAGAATTCCAAGAAACGTTTCAAGCCAATTCTTTAAACGGCAATCTCACCCCAGGAACTAGAGGAACGGGTATCTTTATTGGTACGGCTGCTAACGGTACGGGAGGAAATTTAGAGATTAATAGTAATTCTTTCAATCTATCGGCAGGGGGTATTGTTTTTAGTCCGATTTTCGCTGCTGGTATTGGGGGAAATATTACGATTAACGCATCAGATATTAAGATCAATGCTTCCGCTTTACAAATTGCTGGAGGTATTGATAGTACAGATGTTGCTAGAGGGGGAGATATTTCTCTGGAGACAGATCGATTAACCATTAGTGACGGCGGTACGATTGTTAATGGTACTTTTGGCGAGGCTAGGGGAGGAAATATTGATATTAATGCCCTCGAATCTATCTCTTTGCAAAATACTCCTACGGGGGCAAGACTGTTTACGGGTATCTATGCCAACACGAGCATTGGTAACGGTCAAGGGGGAGATCTGACCCTAACCACCAAAAATCTGGGGCTCGACGATGCCTTTATCAGTAGCACTACGGGGGGATTTATTAACGATGATGCAGCCTTGGCTTTTAGTGGCGGTGGCGACGGAGGAAACATCGATGTACGAGTCAGCGATACCATCGAAATTAGAGGCATCCCCACCGATCCGCGATTTGCTAGTGGCATCAATTCTAGTTCTTTTACCAGTGGTGCAGCGGGAAACATTAAACTCTCAAGCGATCGATTATTAATTCTCGATGGTTCGGAAATTGCTGCTAGAGCCATTGATTCTGGGACTGGAGGCGATATCGAACTAGAGGTTACTAATTCTTTAGAGCTATTTGGTACGACTACCATTAACAATATGCAAAGAGGTGGTGTAGTGGCGACTTCAGGTAGCTCGGCTTTTCCTCAATTTACCGCTAGTGGCGTTTCAGGAGACATTACTATTAATGCTGGGGAATTGACAGTCCGAGATGGGGCAAGTATTGACGTACAGAGTTTAGGTACGGGAACGGCAGGGGGTTTAACCATTGATGTGGATGATGATATTGTCTTAGACCGAGAGGGCGCAATTTCTGCTGCTACCAATTTCAATACAGGAGGCAATATTGATATTCTGGCTGATAATATTTTCGCTCGCGGTAATAGTACAATTACTGCCAGGGCTAGTGGTGATGCCGATGGAGGAAACATAAATATTCAGGGGAGAAACTTAGTTTTATTAGAAGCCAGCCAACTGACTGCCGAAGCCAACATGGGCATGGGAGGCAACATTGATATTAGTGCCAGAGGTTTGTTTGTTTGCCAAGAATGTATCATTAGTGCTAGTTCTCGCTTGGGGGTAGATGGAGTAGTAGAAATCGATACCTTAGAACCAGAACCTACTTTTGGCATTGTAGAAGTACCGATTAAACTAACTCAACCAGAAGAGACAGTAGCCCAAGCTTGTTCTAATTCTCCCAGCAACAACGATAGCCAGTTAACTATTACAGGTAGAGGGGGTTTGCCCCATAGCCCGACAAAAACTTTAAGCGGAAAGTCTATAGTTAGTTTTGATATCCCTCAAGCCAATATTCCCAGCACAGTAGAAAGTAAGTCTGCCAGTAAATTACCAGCCCCCGCTCGCAACTGGTATCAAAACAGTAAAGGAGAAATTATTCTCACCGCTCAACCTGCCACCCCCAAACCTCAATTTAATTCTCCTGATTGTCATGTTCGTTAGATCGATTGTTCGAGCCACGAGCGGGCTATCTGGCGATCGCTATTTTGGTAATAAAAAAATTGGCAAACTGGTTCTTTATTGCTTATTTTTAATTTTAGGTATAGCCCGTCACAATAATGTCTCAGCCATGTCTCTAGAGCCATTAACCCCCGATCGCCAGTTACCCCCTCAACCCGAACCTTTACCCCCCAGTAACAATCCTTTAGAGGATTCTTGGGATGCTCCTCCCCTACCCGATTCGGTCTTAGATATTCCTGGGACGATTGTAGTAGAAAAGTTTGCCTTTGCAGGAAGCACGGTATTTACCGCTGCCGAATTAAATCGAGAACTGGCATCCTACACGGGAAAACCTATTTCTTTTGCCGAGTTGGTTCGTGCTGCCAATCGCATTACCCAGCTGTATGTTAGAGAAGGCTACATTACCTCTGGAGCTTATCTACCCGAACAGAATCTGAGTTCGGGAACGGTACAAATTCAAGTGCTGGAAGGAAGTCTGGCAGACATAGAGGTCAATGTGGTTCGAGGAAGATTGAAAGAAAGTTACATCCGCGATCGCATCCAAAATCAAATTTCCACCCCGCTAAATATTAATCGTCTCCAATCTGCCCTACAACTATTGCAACTCAATCCTTTAATCGATAGCTTAGATGCCGAACTATCTACAGGGGTTAACTTGGGAACAAATTCCCTCAAAGTTTCTGTCATGGGTGCGGATACTTTTAGCTTAGAAGTTAGAGCTAATAACAATCGTAACCCGAGTATTGGTAGCTTTGAGCGGGGAATCATCCTCACCGAAGCAAATTTATTTGGCATTGGGGACGAAATTAATTTTAGCTATTTTAATACCGATGGTAGCGATCGCTATGGAGGGGGATATATTTTACCCCTTAATTCTCGCGATGGTACTCTGGCTTTTGATTTTCGTCTGGCAAAAAATGAAATTATTGAATCGGACTTTCAAGAATTAGATATTGATATTGAATCTCGCAGTTATAACTTAGCTTGGCGACAACCAGTCATTCAACGGGCGACTCCTGAAGTCAGTCAAGAATTAGCCTTAAACATTACTGCATCGAGAAGAGAAAGCGATACTTCTTTAGATAATTTTCCTACCAGTATTACCCCTGGAGGCAATGCAGAGGGAGAAATTCGCACTTCAGTTTTGAGCTTGGGACAAGAGTGGCTGCAACGCAATCGCCGACAAGTGATTGCTGCTCGTTCTCAATTTAATCTCGGCTTAGATATATTCGATGCCACAATTAACGATCGAGAACCAGATAGCCAGTTTTTTGCTTGGCGGGGACAGTTTTCCTATCTACGATTGTTGAGTACTCCTTCAGGTACACCTAACCTTGGCTCGACAATTTTGTTACGCTCGGAATTACAACTAGCAGGAGAACCTCTCATTCCCACGGAACAATTTAGCTTGGGGGGTGTGACGACAGTGCGGGGTTATCGCCAAGATGCTTTGTTAACCGACAGTGGTTTTTCTGCTGCTGCGGAGTTACGTTTGCCCATCGCCCGTTTATCTAGTCTAAATGCTAGCCTTCAACTGACTCCTTTTGTTGATTTTGGTACTGGTTGGAATACAGACGATCGCCCGACTGATTTTAATACTCTATTAGGTACGGGCATGGGTTTGCTTTTACAAGCAGATGATAAATTTTCTGCCAGGATTGACTGGGGTTTGCCCTTAATTAATCATGAATCTGATGACAATACTCTCCAAGAAAGTGGAGTTTATCTGCAATTGCAATACGATTTATTTTGACCTGTAACCCTGCAAACGAAAGGTACTCTACCCTAGGGTAGAGTATTAACATTTTCTAAATAAATTTTACTGAAGACAGTTAAACTTTTTAAGCTTCTGCTTCGCCTTCAATGTAAATAAATAAAAGAGCCATAGAAACTGCTGCACCAACAATACCCACAAGAGGCACCATTGCTACGGGTAACCAAGAAGCTGCATAATCGCCGATCATATTTTACCTTTCCTGTTTATTTAGATTTTAACGTTGACAATTTGGATATTACTGCGAACGCTTCTTCAATTCGGTTTTTTAATAAAGATTCTTAACAAAAATCGAACTTAAACCAAGTTAGAGTAATGCTATTTACAAGGATATGTAAAAAACAAACTTTAGGAGAAATCAAAAGTATGAATGAATACGATGCAATCCAAGCCCCAGGAGATCCTCAAATTGGGAATTTGGCTACTCCCTTAAATTCTTCTGGATTCAGCCTGGCTTTAATTCGTAATTTGCCTGCATACCGCGATGGTCTAGCACCTCTTCGTCGTGGTTTAGAAGTAGGCATGGCACATGGATATTTACTCTACGGGCCTTTTTTAGTTTTAGGGCCTTTAAGAAACACGGCTAATGCGGATATTGCAGCTTTACTAGCATCTTTTGGTCTAGTAACAATTTTGACAGTTTGTTTGTCTCTTTACGCTGGTGCAATGGGCGGTAAACCCACAGAAACAATTTCTACTGGTAAAGTATCTTCTGATTTTGCTACTAAAGAAGGTTGGAGTGAATTTGCTACAGGTTTCTTCCTTGGTGGCAGTGGAGGCGCATTTTTCGCCTACTTTTTGCTTTCTTCGGCTTATTTAGGAGAAATCAAACAACTAATCGGTCTTTAATTGACTTCCAGCAATTAATCTCAATCAGATAGTAGATTGTCATTTCGGTCTGATACTCGAATAAATTACAGCCCAGGGGTGACTCTGGGCTTTATTATTTAATAAAGAACTATTTCCCTCGATAAATTTATTAATGAAAAAATATCTTATGTTAATCAAACAAGGAGGTTCGCGCTTAAAGAACCTAATCGCCACAACATTACTACTCTTGTTTGCCATATCTTGCCTTGCTGCGCCAGCGAACGCCACTGGTTTATTCGATCTCCCCGATTTTGATGCCAACAAAATTTGGGTGGTAGATACGGCAGATGCCATTAGTGGTGCTAATGAAAGCAAACTCAGCAAAACTTTTAAAGACTTAGCCAACGATACAGGTCAAGAAGTGAGAATGGTTGCCATTCGCCGTTTGGACTACGGACAAACTGTAGATAGCCTAGCCGAAGAAATCTTCCAAGATTGGTATCCCAGCCCCGAAATACAAGAAAATCAGACTTTAATTGTTCTCGATA